>JBFMHI010000125.1 GCA_040753085.1 bacterium
TCTCCTTTTATAGGTTGCATAGAAAGCCGTTTTTTAGGAATTTTAGCTAACTTTTAAACACCTAAACACAATATGTTGTGGTTTCGCTAGGTAAGGCTACTATATAGAGGCTGAGTAGTTACCAATTAATAATTATCAATTAACAATTATTAATTGATAATTGATAATTTAACAACAGCCCCTATTATGCCCTAATTTTGTTCCTTTGTCAAGAAAAAAAAGTCTGGACTATCTCTTAAGAGACAATCCAGACCTGGTTAGTCCCACTCCCTCAATTTTTCTCCCCAAGCAACCCCAACATCTTCGGTTTAAGGAGTTACAGACATAGGCTCTAATGACGATGTCATTAAGACCTTCAAATAGATTTCACAACTCTGACACCTGGTTTTATCCTTGCGCCTACAACAAAGTGCGCCCTCCACCTCCCAGCAATTTAACTCATTGATATATGCCGGGCAGTAAAGATACAGACTGGCCGGACATCCTTTTATCTCTATATCATAACAGTGGAACATTTCTCCTCCTTCATTTTACCGAATCCCCTATTACTTTCTCTGCAAATTTTATGCCAAGATCTCAACAAAAGAGGCAGACCAAAAATTCAACTTGAGAACATCTTGTGCCGCAGCACTTTACAGATAAAATTTTTTATAAAATTATTTTTACTGCCTTCCATTAGCCGCCGGTCTGGTGTTCATTTTAATGGACAGATACCCGGTCAGCCCTAGGCAGGCAGGTTGTAAGTAACGGTTTACTTTGAGCTTGCGGGGGAATGTATAAATTGGTAGACACCATGTTCATTTTTATTATCATCAGGTAGGGCTAATAATAAAGCTTTTTAATCTCTGCTTTGCCAAAGTAATGATGAAGTATCTCCTGGTAAGGCTTCCCTCTTTTGGCCATGCCGGCGGCCCCGGTCTGGCACATGCCTACTCCATGCCCCCATCCGCCGCCGGTAAAGCAGAAACTTAGAAGATTACCTTCTGAGTCTCTTTTGCTCTCTACTATGAAAGCCGCACTCCTCAAGTTACCCAAAAGCTGGCGAATAGGCAGCTCTTTATAGACGGTGAAAACTTCCTGGTCGGTCACGATCCTGATGGCCTTGAGCCGGCCGGAAACACCCCTCTCCAGAGGGATAATGTCCTTCACCCTCCCCCTATCTCTATCCCTATTGATGAGTCGATTTATCTCTTCGGCGGAATACTCTACCTTCCATCTAAACTTCTCCGGTTTATTGGATTCGAGGTCGTAACAGTAGGCCCTGGGGGTAGTGGTAAGCCACTCCTTCAAGACCTCCTCAGTAATGATGTTCGGAAAATCCACCTCTTCGGGATCAAAATCAGGCACTCCTCTCAGGCAAGGATCCGGCAGGGAAGCCCAGACGTTTTCATTGTCCTCAGTATGTCCCCCGCAGTTGGCTGAATAAACCGTATCAACCATCTTACCCTCATACATCAAAACCTCTCCCCTTGTTTTCTCTACGGCCTCTCTAACCGACTCTGTCATTCTGCCCAGGCCGCCGTAAACCTGGCAGTGTTGAGAGGCACAGAGATGGTAAGGATCAGCCAGATGCCTTTTCTCAAACTTGGCCAGGGTCTCCCCCCTGGCTACTATTGCCTGAGCAGCTAAGGCCTCCAGAGGAGCTTTCGGACTGATTTCGTAAGGCAAGACCCCTTTAAGGTAATCCTCAAGATCAAGCTCATTAACCAGGCATAATTTTCCTCTATTATCCAGGGTGATTTCAAGGCGGCCGTTAAATTCTCGATCCTCCCGTCCCTCCCACGAATAACCCCCTCCATACTCTACCTCTTTGACTTTAATAGGATTATCCGAAGTAATTAGAATAGGGGGGGAATATGTATCGACCAGGGAGCCGGTCTGATCAAACATATCTATTTGGCCGACCGAAGTCTCCACTAATTCTTCCAGTATCCAGCCCTGTCTCCCCTCTTCTTCTAGTAGCCGATCCTGGAAAACCTCGGCTTTCTCCTTATCCTCAAAACGACCTAAGCCAAGCCAGATAACCCGGTTGTCCAAAACACTCTGACCATCCCCGCTGAACAAATTCCCCGCTTCCTTTAAAGCCACCTGATACCCCTTTTCTCTCCAACTATCGGCTAATTCCTCAACCTCCGGGTTAGAAGGAGTAAATGTCCCCACTACTATCCGATAAATCAATTTAGCCGGCTGAGACTCCCTGAGGGAAAAATTCACCGAATCACCCTCTATTTTTTCCCCATTAATTAAAAGTCCCTCTCCGGCCACAGAGATGTTAAACTGTCCCTCCATCACCCCTATTCGAACCCTGGTCGGAAGATGGATAACCAGACCTTCTTTCTTTTCAGGGGCAATAGGCCTCGGGGGTTTAGAAACAGAAGGAGGTAGTGGAACTTCAGCCTCCGGCGCTGGAGGGGGACTAACCGTCGGGGTTACAGGCTCAACCAGAAAAGGCCGGCTACAACCAGCTAATAGAATAACACTGCCGCCAATAATAAAAAGCCCTTTTAGAATTCTTTGGTCTCGGATAAATTTAACCATCCTTTTGCCCCCTTTGTTCTGGCGCGCTGATTCAGTCGGGCGCGGGTCATGCGCTCGCGCAGGCCGCCTTCCTCGACAAATGTCTTCTCAAGTTGCCTGAGTTGGCGATCAAGCAGGTAGGTGGTCACCTTGATCAGGCCGATAATCACATTGGCGGCAATAGCCGGATCATGATGCTCAACGCCTTTGCGAAAGGTATCGTAGTTGGCGTCAGGCTGCCGGTTCAGTTCGCGCAGCCGTTTCGTGTAAGGATGGTCGAGGCTCCATTCCTCAAGCCCGCGCCCGCGCAAGAAGTCGCGGTAGTCCTCTAACAGCTCTTCCAGGCTGGCGCGCGCCACGTTGGTGAGTTTGATTTCCGTTTCCTTGGAGGTTCCGGACGCCTGGCTACCCTCAAGGATGTTTTGTTTCCCAGAGCGCGCCGCCTGAACCATCTGGTCATACGTGCGGTCGCGTTTATTGAGGAACCGGGTGCAGAAGTGTATCGTGGCATCGTAGACGATTTGGGCTTTCTGGTAGGAAAGCAGTTTTTGGTAGCCGCCATGCGGGGGAATGAACCGTTCTGTCATGATAGCCTCCTGGAAAAAAGGACCTAAGGGACCTAAGGGACTCAAGGGACCTAAGGGACTCAAGGGACCTAAGGGACCTAAAGGGACAGAAGGACCAAAGGAACCAGAGGGGTCAAAGGAACCCAAGGGACCTAAGGGATCAAGGGATCAGAGGAACCCAAGGGACGGTCAGGGACAAGGCACAGCCGCCTTTCCCAAAAGAGCACCGCCTTTCAGTCGTTTCAGTCGTTTTGGGTCTTTTTGTCACTTCAGTCCTTTTGGTCCTTTTTGTCGTTTTGGGTCCTTTTTGTCATTTCAGTCCTTTAGGTCCTTTAGGTCCTTTTGGTCCTTTTTGTCGTTTGGGTCCTTTTTGTCATTTCAGTCCTTTAGGTCCTTTAGGTCCTTTTTGTCCTTTTGGTCCTTTTTGTCGTTTGGACCCTTTTTGTCCTTTCAGTCCTTTAGGTCCTTTAGGTCCTTTTTGTCCTTTTGGTCCTTTTTGTCGTTTGGGCCCTTTTTGTCCTTTCAGTCCTTTAGGTCCTTTAGGTCCTTTTTGTCCTTTTGGTCCTTTTTGTCCTTTTGGTCCTTTTTGTCCTTTTGGTCCTTTTTGTCGTTTTGGTCCTTTTTATTGATTCTCAGTATATTTTAAGAACATTATACTACTCTTTAAAGACAATTCCCCTGCTTACTTTCTGACAGGAGGCTGTTCCAGTCAGGACCATGGCTTCCTTTAACTGATTAGTATATTCCTTAATAATAAATTCCACTCCCAGGGACCCCTTGCCTACCGCCGCAATAGTGATGGGCCGTCCGACCAAAACGGCCTTTGCTCCCAGGGCCAGACATTTTAAGACGTCCAACCCACTTCTTATCCCCCCGTCAACCATAACGACTATCTTTTCTCCCACAGCCTCCACTATCTGAGGTAGGACGTCAACTGCTCCCGGCATATAATCAAGCACCCTGCCCCCATGATTGGAGACAATAATGGCCGCTGCCCCGGCTAAAACCGCCTTTTCCGCATCGGTTGCCGTCATTATACCTTTTAAGATAAAGGGGAGTTTAGTTGAGCTGATTAGTTCCCTTAATTCTTCCACGGTCTTGGGGCTAACCGGTTGCCCTTTGGCGGCCATGGTAACAAAGTGGGCGGCATCGACATCTATCCCTACCGCTACCGCCGAAGCTATTTCAGCCGCCCTGATCCTGGCCAATATCTGTTCCTGGTGAAGTCTGGGTTTATATATGGGTATCCCCCAACCACTAGCCGCTTGAACTACGGCCAGTTCCAATTGATAATGATCCGGACTGGCCCCATCGCCTACCATCCCAATTGTTCCCGCCAGACGGCACCCTTCCAGAACAGTGCGGGTGTATTCCTGGGGTTCAATGGCTCCCCCCATATTGGTTTGTGTTCCGGTAATAGGCGCCGCCAGAACAGGCGTATCCAGAGAAAGACCAAGCAGCTCCACCCTGGTGTCCGGAGAGGAAACATCGTGGATAGTAGTCACGTTGACCCTGTATTTGAGCAGGGCAGTCAGATTGGCCTTAAAGGAGCTGCCTGTGCCTACCCCGCCCATGCCCGGTACCTCTCCGGCACAAACCCGGCCATCACAGATAGTACAAACCTGACAGACCCGTTTAAATTTAGCCTGGGCAGCTTGTCTAATCTCCTTCCAGCTCAGAGTCGGCGGGGCGCCTATCTCGACCTTAATCAGTCCTATGGCTGTTTCAGCCGCGGCTACCGCTTCCTCCCTGGTATCAGCCACCGTAATTACATTTCCCACTTTACCCAGATTGGAAGTTAATTTTTTCAAGACATCGCCAGGTTCAACATTAATAACCACCTCAGCTACTTGAGGCAATTTCCTAGCCTCATCAACGCCGGTAATAGAGACCACCCGGCCGGAATGAGGAATGATGGCCCGCTCGGCTGAGACACGATTTGCGGTGGCCTTGACCGTGGGTTTCCCACCCAGGGCGATCTCAATCGCCCCTTGAATAACATTCATCCCTGTAGCCAGGGGAAGGGTATAACCGGACATAAACCCCCCTGACAATCTGGCCGCTAATTCCACGATTTTGGGCCCTTCCGAGGTAAGCTTAATATCTCCTTTGGCCGCGCCCTGATCTATCCCCAGCGCCCTGATTCCAGCTTCCATGCAGGAGCAGGCCGCTTCCTGGACTTCCTTTGGTTGAGCTGAAGGCAAGGTGTGTCCCAGTTCAACAAAATAAGGGGGAAAATCAATAATCCGGTCGGCGATACCGGCAAAGATCACCTGGCCCTCATAAACTAAGGCATCAATAGATAACTCGTCGCCGGGCATAAACTCCTCGAGCACAATCTCCCCGGAGGGGGAGACAGCCTTGGCCTCTTGAAAGGCCTTCCTTATTTCATCCTGACTTTCCACCTTGACTACTCCCCGGGCGCCCATATTGTCAGAGGGCTTGATCACCAGCGGAAAGCCGAGTTCTTTAGCCGCCTTGTAAGCATCACGGATAGTCCAGGCCTCATAGAAGCGGGGGGAAGGAACCTTATTTTGGGCGAAACAGTGTCTCATCTTGATCTTATTGGTGGCCCTTTCAGCTACTTCAAACCGAATTCCGGGTAGCTCCAGGGTGTTAGCCACAGCCGCCACGGTCATAGAGGCATCGGTGCCTACCGTAATTACCCCATCTATTCGGCCGGTTTGAGTATATTCCTTAGCCGCTCGAACTGATCCCTCTATGTCTTTGGTGCTCATAACGATGTTCACATCAGCCATAGAAAATCCCAGGGCATTGGGATTATAATCGGTGACAATGACTTGCAGCCCCATCTCCTTGGCTACCCGAATAACCGGGATCTGCATGGTGCCGCCCCCAATAATCATCAATGTTTTGACCATTTCCCCTCAATCTCCTTTTTAAGAAGGACATATTCAATAGAATCAATGAGGGCTTGATAACTGGCCTCAATGATGTTTTCTGAAACACCGACTGTCCCCCAGGTGGAATCCAGTCCAGAGGATTCAATCAAAACCCGCACCTTGGCGGCTGTCCCTTCTTTGGCATCCAGGACTCTGACCTTGAAGTCGGTCAGATGAATACCCTTAAGGACAGGATAAAAATTCTCCAGGGCCTTCCTTAAGGCCTTATCCAGGGCATCAACTGGCCCATCGCCCTCGGCCACGGTATATTCTGTTTCACCATTTACTTGCAATTTTATGGTGGCCTCAGAGGTGAGTTTATTATCCTCTCTCCGCTCCACAATAACCCGAAAACCTAAAAGGTCAAAGAAACGCCGGTAAGCCCCGGTATTTTTCTTGACAAGAAGTTCGAAAGAGGCATCCGCTGCCTCGAACTGGTAGCCTTTGTGTTCCAGTTCCTTTAACCGGTCAAGGATCTGCTTTGTCTTTTCCGTATCCTGACTCAGGTCGAGTCCGTATTCTTCTGCCTTGGAAAGGATACTGCTTCTTCCTGACAACTCGGAGATAAGAATACGCCGCTGATTTCCCACCTTATCCGGCCGGATATGTTCGTAAGTGACTGGATTTTTCTGAACGGCATTGACATGAATCCCACCTTTATGGGCAAAAGCAGAGTATCCTACGTAGGGTTGATGCATATTGGGGGCTAAGTTGGTCACTTCGGAAATATGCCTGGATGTCTCGGTTAACTTCTCCAGTTGGAAATCACTTAAACAAGACAGACCCAACTTTAATTGAAGATTAGGGATAACTACACAGAGATCGGCATTGCCACACCGTTCACCATAGCCATTAATGGTCCCCTGCACATGGTTACAACCCATCGTAACCGCGATAATAGAATTAGCTACGGCTACCCCCGCATCATTATGGGCATGGATACCCAGGGGGGTATCTATCTCTCCCCGGACTACTTCTATTACCTCCTGTAACTTAGGCGGCATAGTTCCGCCGTTGGTGTCACACAAAACAATAGTATCAGCCCCTACCTCAGAAGCAGCCCTGATAGTAGCCAGGGAATAGGCCAGATTATCTCTACAGCCATCGAAAAAATGTTCGGCATCATAGATAACCTCTAATCCCTTTGACCTTAGATAATGAATAGATTCTCTGATTAGCTCCAAGTTCTTATCCAGAGAAACCTTAAGGACTTCCTTAACATGAAGGTCCCAACTCTTGCCAAAAATAGTGGCCACATTAACGCCGGACTTCAGAATGGCCTGGATATTCTCATCTTCCTCCACTTTATTTCCGGCCCGCTTGGTGCTACCGAAGGCAGCTATTTGGGCGTGCTTAAACGGAATATGCTTTACTTCTTCGAAAAAACGGATATCCTTGGGATTTGAACCCGGCCAGCCACCTTCGATATAGTGGATACCCAATCGGTCAAGTTTTTTAACAATATCGATCTTATCCTCCAGAGAAAAAGAAATCCCTTCCATCTGGGCTCCGTCTCTTAAGGTGGTGTCGTATATCTCTATTTTTTGCATAGTTATCAACTCCTTAAAATGGATCCATCCACATGATCACGCCCTTCTTCGTCGGTCGTTAGGTTCTTCCATCGGTTTTCCTGGGGAAAGACCCACTGCCAATCCCACTCGCTTGGCGCAGTTGGATACTTGCGGTCTAAAGCCATCGGTAGACCGTGTGAGAACTCTTGCAATATTATACCATTTATGGTATAATATTGCAAGAAAAATTTACTTGTAAGTGTTCAGCCACAAAGACACTAAGACACAAAAAATTTCTTAATAGCTCAAAACAGAGCAGTAGCCCAGTAGTTAAAGACTTTTCTGAAAGTTCCAGAACTTCTGCTCTATTGCTCTAATGTTCTCTACGATAATCCTTCGTGGGCATCGTTTCAAATCGCTACTTGAGAAGGGAGAGATCGGTTTACACTTTTTGTTCTCCAACCGGAACACAAAAAAGTCCCAAACTGGCTTTCAGAGCGGGAAAAGGCTGTTTATGTTTGCTGCA
>JBFMHI010000126.1 GCA_040753085.1 bacterium
GCACATGATGCTGGATGCTCGATGCTCGATCCTCGATGCTCGATCTTCGATGCTGGTAAAGGATCCAGTATCCAGGATCGAGCATCGAGCATCGAGTTTGTGCCTTAGTGGCTGAACGCTTACTTATAGGCTAATACAAGCCGACCTAAGTTCCTGCCCAATTTAGAGTTAGATAGGGGTCAACGGTTCCAGGCTGTAGGGGCACGTTGCAACGTGCCCCTACGGTCTTGAACCCATGAATCCGCAAATCCTTCTGAAACCGCCCAGGAACTTTCGCCAAGCTGGACTAACTATAAAGGTCGACCAGCATACCCCGGATCTCGTCCAGTTTGGCTACCAGAGTGAGGGGATCGATCTGGGAAGCAAGAACCTGCTCGGTTAAGGCAGTTAATCGTTTGTCGACCTCCTCCACAATAACATATATCTTTTCATCAAAACTGCGGCGGCTCATTTTTTCTCGAACCCTGTAAAGACGGGACAGGGTTTCTTTCATAAAGCGCTTAACCAAGTCCTTGTAACTAATTAGATTTTCGTAAGTGGGGTCTTCCATAAGGGCTCTGCCGGCTTCATCTACGCTAAGAAGCATCTCATTTAATTCCTTCGTGGTCAACTCGTCTGAGGTGGCTTTAAGCGCTTCCAAAAAAGGAGAATGAGCGGCCTCTACCTTTTCTCTGCGCCCACCTTTGGAAGAGCCAGCGGTAGTAGTCGCTCCTGTGCCTCCTGAGGTCTGCCGTGAAGTTCTACTTACTTTCATCCTTTACCTCCTCTGCTCCTTTGCAAGGCCTCCTCCACACATCGTCTGATCTGACGGTGAACTTCCTCTTTTTCCTCATCAGCCTTGATGATCTTGATCCGATCTGATTCAACTTGAGCTAATTCAAGGTAGCCTTGTCTAACTCGATGATGAAAAGAGATGGCCTCCCGTTCCATTCGATCTGGGGCTCTGCCTCCCAGCGCCCTTTCCAGGCCGGCTTGAGGATCTATGTCTAAGAGAAAGGTGAGGTCAGGTTTGATCCCATCCGTGGCCAGATAATTTACCTGGCGGATCCATTTTAAATCCAGATTTCGGCCATATCCCTGGTAGGCTACGGTAGCATCAGCGAAGCGATCACAGACTACTATTTTATCTGCTTCCAGGGCTGGCCGGATAATTTCATCCACATGTTGTCTCCGGGCAGCCGCATAAAGAAAGAGTTCGGTCACGATCGAAGGTCCGGGAGAAAACTTGAGAAGGATTTCTCTGATGGCCTCTCCCATCTTTGTTCCTCCCGGTTCCCGGGTAAGCAGACACTGATATCCCTTACCCTTCAGGCAGCTAACTAACATTTCCGTCTGGGTGCTCTTACCGCTCCCTTCCGGTCCCTCTAAGGTAATAAAGAATCCCACTATTTAGTCCCTCGTTCTTACATAAGTCAGATTTGTAAGCGTTCAGCCACTAAGGCACAAACTCGATGCTCGATGCTCGATCCTGGATACTGGATCCTTTGCCAGCATCGAGGATCGAGCATCGAGGATCGAGCATCGAGCATCCAGCATCCAGCATCATGTGCTGAACGGTTACTCAGATTTAATCTGTCTTCTGTCCGCTGATTTTTGTCATCCGACTTAGTGTTTGGGGGAGATAAGAAATCAGATCCGTGGCCGACAATCCAGGTATTGATTTCTCAACGATAGCCAGATCAGCGCTCAGGCCGTGGAGATAAACGCCTGCCCTGGCGGCATCAAGGGGGGGAAGCCCCTGGGCCAGCAGTCCACCAATCATACCCGTGAGGACATCGCCGGTCCCTCCGGAAGCTAAGCCGGGATTGCCGGTTGGATTCAGGTAGATATTACCTTCCGGAGAAGCGATTACCGTGGGCGCCCCTTTGAGCACCGCTACCACCTGATAGTTTTGAGCCAGGTAAGCCGCCGTCCCAGGCCGATCAGCGTTAATTTCAGCTATATCTTTGGTGATTATTCGACTGGCCTCACCCGGATGAGGGGTAATAATCACCTCAGCCCTGGAAGCCCGGAGGATATCTGGATCGGCTGAAATGGCATTTAAGCCGTCAGCATCAAGAACTATGGGGGCCTCGACCTCACGAATGATCTTTTCTACCAACCGGGTGGTCTCCGGATGTCGGCCGAGGCCAGGTCCAAGGATAATCGAAGAGGCTTTACTCAATAGATCCTCAAGTTGGGAATAAGCCCTCAAACTGAGGGTGCCTTTTTCTGTCTGAGCCAGTGGTCTGGTCATTACCTCGGTTAGCTTTATTTCACAGATAGGGTTAAGGCTTTCCGGCACCCCCAGGGTAATCAGCCCGGCGCCTATCTTTAAAGCTGCCTGAGAACTCAGACAGGCAGCGCCAGTCATCCCCACCGAGCCGGCTATCACCAGGACTCGACCACAATCCCCTTTATGCGCCCAGACCGCCCGTCGAGGCATAAGCGAAGCGATTTCTTCCTCTTCTAAGAGATGGAACTTTAGAGCGGCATCTTTGAGTAAGGGCGGGGGAAAGCCTATCTCGGCCAAATAGAGCTGCCCGACCTTAGTTGCCCCTGGATATAGAAACAATCCAATCTTGGGGAGGCCAAAGGTAACCGTGGCAGTAGCCTTAACACACGGCCCTTCGATCTGGCCGGTGTCAGCCGGAAGGCCGGAAGGCAAATCAAGGGAAAGCACTACTGATTGCGGATTGCGGATTGCGGATTGCGGATTACTGATTGCGGATTGCGAATGGCGGATTACTTGGGAAGCTTCATTTATTAAATTGATGGTCTCGCCCATAAGCCCCTTAACCGGTCCTTTTATACCCGTTCCTAACAAGGCATCAATAATAATATCAGCGGTTAATATCTCCTGGCGCACCTGATCCAGTTGATCCGGAGAAGTCGCCTCATAGAGCGGGATACCGCTTTTAAGCACCGCCTCCAGATTAACCTTGGCATCTCCGGTTACTTTGCTCTTTTCCGAGATTAAAACAACCCTGACATCTATCCCCCCATTGAAAAGATGTCTGGCCACGACCAAGCCGTCACCCCCATTATTCCCCCGACCGGCACAGACCACCACCTTTTTTTGAGCCAAATCGGATATGAAATCAACCAAAACCTGGACAGCCTTCAAACCGGCATTTTCCATCAGGATAAGCCCAGGGATACCAAAATCGGCGGTGGCCCGGCGATCAATCTCTTGCATTTGTGAAGCAGTAGTCAGCTTCATTCGCCCCTCCTCGTCCCCGTCTCAAATCTCTATCTCTATCTTACCTTGCCCCGATTTATTGAGAAGATACCTTCAAGACTCCTGGTGTCTTTAGCGCCTATTCTAACATCAATTTCTTGTCCTGTCAATATATTCTACCTTCGTATCTTCTTAATAAATCGGCCGAGTAACTATTCAGCCACAGATTTACACGGATGAAACACTGATTTTTTGTAACCGTTCAGCCACCAAGGCACAAACTCGATGCTCGATGCTCGATCCTGGATACTGGATCCTTTACCAGCATCGAAGATCGAGCATCGAGGATCGAGCATCGAGCATCCAGCATCATGTGCTGAACGGTTACTCTCGAATATGGTTGACAGACGCTAAGGAAATGTAGTAGAATGTCTAATATGCAGGCGCTTGTTTATGATGAAAAGAAGATAAGATTAATCAGAGATTATCCTGAACCAAAGGCTTCAGCCGGGGAGGCCTTAATCCGGCTCATTCTGGCCGGGATATGCCGCACTGATCTTGAGATCAGCCGGGGATATATGGATTTCAGAGGTGTTCTGGGGCATGAATTTGTCGGGGTAGTCGAAGAAAGCGAGGACAAGTCTTTAATTGGCAAGCGGGTGGTAGGAGAAATTAATGCCCGGTGCGGAAGATGCAGCTATTGCCAGAGAGGACTGGGCAATCATTGTCCTGAACGGACGGTGTTGGGTATTTTAAAACGAGACGGCTGTCTGGCGGATTATTTCCTGCTTCCGCCCAAGAACCTGCACTTAGTTCCGGACTCTGTCCCTGATGAGGCCGCTGTTTTTACCGAACCACTCGCGGCTGCCCTTCAGAGCCTGGAACAAGTGCATATTAAACCGACAGACTTATGTGTGGTTATTGGTGATGGAAAACTGGGACTTCTGGTGGCCCAGGTGGTTTCCCTCACCGGATGTGAATTGCTGGTGACAGGGCATCATCAAGATAATTTGGATATCCTAAATAGACTGGGCATTCAAACAAAGGTGGCGGCTGCCCAACCGTTAGAGAAGAAAGTGGATGTGGTGATCGAATGCAGCGGACGACCAGAAGGGTTAAGGCAGGCCCTTAATCTCCTTAAGCCGAGGGGTAAACTTATCCTCAAAAGCACCTTTGCGGCTCAGAATGGTTCACCTCCCTTTAACCCGGCCCAACTGGTCATTGATGAAATCACGCTTATTGGCTCTCGCTGCGGACCCTTCGGCGCGGCCTTACGGTTGCTTAACCGGGGATTAGTTGAGACATCATCACTTATCTCAGCCATTTATCCCTTAGATGAGGCCGAGGCAGCCTTTACCAAAGCCGGGGGAAAGGGAATACTGAAGGTGCTCTTGAGGCCATGATGCTCGAGCCTCGAGTATCGAGCATCGAGCATCGAGTATCGAGTATCGAGGAGGCCGCCCTATGATTGTAACCCTTGAAGGAAACTTAATCCATAAATCGCCTACTTATATTATCCTCGAGACAGGGGGGATCGGTTGCGGTCTCCATATCCCGCTCTCCACCTATCATAAACTCCCTCAGATATCCGAAAGAGTAAGGGTGTTCACTCACCTTTCCGTTAAGGAAGACACCCTTATTCTTTATGGTTTTTACAGTCAGGAAGAGCGTGACATGTTTTTTAAAATTTGTTCTGTCACCGGGGTAGGCCCTAAAGGTGGTTTGGCTATCCTGTCGGCCCTGTCAGTGGAAGAGATAAAAAAAGCTATCTCTGAGAAAGATATGGTCGCCTTAACGGCCATAAGTGGTATTGGCAAGCGGACCGCTGAGAGAATTATCTTTGAATTAAAGGATAAAATAGATTCCGCTCCTCTCCCGAGAAAAGAAAAAAGAGAACAGATAATCCAGGATGGAGAGGAAGCCTTAATCTCTTTAGGTTATGAAAAATCAAAAGCCAAGCAGGCCGTCAAAAAGGCCAGCGAAAGGTTGGAAAAAACAGTCTCCTTAGAGAAGCTAATCCAGGAAGCATTGAAAAATATTAAGTAATTTATTAAGTAATTTCCTCTTCTTCTCCTATCTGGGCGTAAAACCATTTCTCTATTTCAGGTTTCTTGAATCGCCAGCCGTTCCCTACCTTATAACATGGTATAGTTCCATTCTTACACATTCGGTATATACTGGTTTCATGTAATCTGAGGTATTTAGCCACTTCTTTAACCGTCATAATAGTTGTCCGCTTCTCCTTTATGGTTGGGTCCATCGTGATAATCAACCTCCCTTGGTATAATTATGGGGCGATATTCATCGTTTTGGCCATTTTCCCCCGACATCTGGTAGTCGGAACACCCCAGGCCACCAGACATCCGGTGGCCAGAAGATGGCTCTTCATAAGATGGTCGAAACGATGAACAAGGCCTAATATTTATATTCCTCGCTAATTTAATTGTTATCCTACAGTTTTTGTTATTAAAGCATAATTATGTAATCTTGTCAAGATTTTTTTTAGTTATTTGCGATGGTAAGGTAAAAAATTAGATTCTTGACACAGAGGCCCAGAGACAGAGAGGAAATACCGGATCATCACTTGTGATTTGGGGAAGAGATATCCTCGTAAGATTAAAAAAGTCCTAAACCTTGGCTAAATATTTGCCGATAATAATAACGTAGAGGGGAAAAATATCCGGGAGAGATCACGATGAAAAATTGTAATCGTTCACCACAGAGACACAGAGACACGGAGAATGATTTTAGATTTTTCTCAGTGTCTCTGTGTCTCCGTGGTGAGGTGAACGATTACACCGATTTTTTTATGCCCGGAAACCCGAAACTCGAAACTGAATCAGGGAGGGGTGATTACTATGTTAAACGGAGTGGGGGGAACACCGGATCAAGAAGGACAGGCCAATGTATTTTCTTTCAATTTGATAAGAGGAAAAGCCGAGGGGGTAAAGGTAGAGGGAGGGGAGGTAATATTAGACCTTAATCAAATCCGCCCTCATGCCCCTCAGTCCACCGCCTACAGTCCCCAGTCTTTTTTAACCAAAAATCTGCCATCCGCCATCCGCCCTTCACAATTATGGGCCAACCGATTTTCTTACGGAAGACAAGAACAAACAGAACTAAGAACCGCTCAATGGACCTTTGGGGGCTTTAAAATTGATGGGTCTGATCAGGCTGCTTCTCATTTAGGGGAGATGATCAACCATCGCTTGGGTCTTTTGCAGCCAGGAACCGATCAGCTTCGTCTTCAGGCTTCCTTTGAAGGATTCGAGATATACAACTGGAAGAGTGGTGAGTGGGAAAGATTAACCGGACAAGAGGAGGCCAGGGTAGAACTGAATCAATTGAGGTTCGACCTGAAGGCTGATTACATTGATGGGCAGGGAGAACTCAATATCCGGAGGAAGGAGAATAAGGCGGCGGTTGTTGAGGTGGACGATACCCTAATTGACCAAAAGGGTCTGGAGATAGAGATGCAAGATGTTGGTGTGGCTACTCTTAAGAATCTTGATACCGGTGAAATTGTTTCTTTCAGACTGGATGCCGACGGAAATCTAGAGCAATTAAATGAGGCCATAACTGATAATAAAGAGAAAATCTATACTGTCGTTAACAGAGAGGCGGTGACCTTGAAAAGTGAGGAGGCTTCTTACCAGGTGAGGGCAGGGGTGGGAGGTGATTGGGCGGTAGAAGAGACTGGATTAAGGAGCGGCTCTTCCCGGGAATATTTTACCCGTCAGGTGCAACACGGAAGAGACGTGGTCAATGTGGTCAATGTCGATACCGGCGAAGTGACCTGTTTCAGGCTCGGATGCCTTGTCCAACAAGATGAAGCTGATATGTCCGGAGATGATGTCATCACCTATCGGGTGCATAGGGGGGATGTGGTTCATATTGACAGTGCGGCTGATTGGGACGACTACAAGGTCACGGCCGGCGCAGGTGGAGATTGGAAGGTGGAGGCGGAATCTAAGGGGGAGAGAAAATGGACAGCCGCTTACTGGGCCGAGGGCCTGGATGAGGAGGATGTGATCAATGTTAAGGATGTAAACTCTGGTAAGATTACCTCGCTTCAACTTGGTGAGGAAGGGAGCTTGATCAAACTGGATAGACCGGTGTTGGATGGGGAGGATGTGGCCAGTTATGATCTAAGGCCAGGAGATGTGGTTCGCCTTATTGGTGAGGGACAGAGGCGCGGTGGGCATATTAGCAGTCAGGTTAGTTATACTTTAACTATGGATGTGGATGGGTCTCTTCAGATCAATCAGGGGCAGCGATCAGCGCCTGTGGGTGTGGTGAGGCCAGATCGACAACCTCGTCTGGATGGGGAAGGGCATTATCAGTTGAGGGCGGAGACCAGAGAGGTTAAGCGGCAGGTGGAATCAGCGGAAGGCCAGAAAGAAGTAGACATATTTTCGACCGGGCTTAGAATGACCATAATCAAGCCTGGCAGGAATTCTTCTATATCAGAGAGTTGGGACATTTCACAGGATAGATTTATGGTCAATACGCCTGCTTATCGCTTTGATGGGCTGTCTATTACGGTCGAATACCTCAAAAATGAACACTCGCTGGTTTCATCCTTGATTACTAAAGATAAAGGTAGGGGAAAGGATAATTCTGCGATCATAAAGTTAGGTGGACCTCTCAATTCTTATATCGTCAAAAGAGCGGAAAACGTTTAGTAAATAGTGAACAGTTAAGGAGATTAGGAAGTTGCCTGCCGGTTTTCTTTTGGAGACAAGGAAGGGATGAAACC
>JBFMHI010000127.1 GCA_040753085.1 bacterium
TTGCTTTTCCAACCTCGGGGCTTCCTCCGAGGCGTTACCGGTTGCTTGTGGTAGAGACAAAACTGCTCTGGGCTCTAAAAGTGTAAACCGATCTCTCCCTTCTCAAGTAGCGATTTGAAACGATGCCCTTATTTCTGAATCACAGCTTACATTTCTCAACCTCGTAGGAACATGGGGGATGTAGATAAAGTTTCTTACCTGCCTTGGATAATCACCAATCGGCCGGCTCGCCGGGCCTTTCCGTCGGATAACCGGTAGATGTAAACCCCACTGGCCAACCTCTCCTGGTTGACCCACCACCGCCATCTACTTTCCGAGGGCTCGACCGCCTTAACCAATTGTCCGGCCAGATTAAAGATATGAATCTTTATCCCTTCCTTGAGACCTTCAAATACAATGGCTTCGTGTTTGGAGGAGGTAAACAAGGTGGGATAAATGATTATCTTGCTTAAATCATCAGCGGGTAGGGGGACATATTCGGCTATCCGGAAAACTGAGAGATGCGAAACTTCAGCGGTGAGGGTGTGCTTATCCCTGTCTCTGTTTACTATGCGGCCGGCCATAACCCACTGCGCCCTCTCAAGACGATAAATCAAGAGATCAAACTCGTTGATCGGCAAATCAACCGGATAAGGAATAGTGACCCTGACCGGATGATTAAACCCATCGGAAGGGATGGTTTCCCCCTCCTCGCCTATTACCCGGTACCCCCTGACACTTTCCGGCACCAGATAGCCGATAGACGGATCTGATTCAGCCGCTCTGTCGGCTGTCTCTACCTCAAGTGAAGATGGAGAGATGTCCATAAACAGGGTTACTTGTTCCTCAAAGGTCCCGGCAGGGATTTCTAAGCCGGTTCCGTCCGGCCGGGTGATAATGTTTTCTTCAGTCGGGTCCGTAAAGATAATATCGCTTACCACCACCGGCGGGGTTTGGTTCCCAACCATATCCTCGATCCCATCCACCTTCAGGATATAGGCTATGTCAGTCCTCATCCCTTCAACTTCAAGATGCACCAGCCCGGAATTATTTTCATCAAGATAACTTGCCGTCATCAGGTGGGTGACCGTGGGGGTATCCGCTTCCGTCACTGTGAAAACAGCCTCTTTTAGCTTTAGGGGTAGATTTTCCTCAGCCATGTAAAGCCTGAACCCATCCTGATTGGCCGTGACCCATTCCAGATGCGGCGGGGTGTGATCCACCCGGATAAGACCGGGAGAAAGGGAGAGGGAAGTAAACCGGCCATCGCTTATCTCGGCTGACAGCCGATATTCCCCCTCTTTTACCCCTGAGGTATCCCAGAGGTAACTATCTGTTTCCTCATCCTCACTCAAACCGGAGATGATTAGATTGCGGATTTCGGATTTCGGATTTCGGATTGTTCTGATTTCGGAGGACGGATTTCGGATGGCGGGTTTGAGATTGGAGACCTCACTTTGATAAAAAAGGGAGATGATGGCATCATTGTCCGAATCCTCATCATCCCATCTGATCTGGTAACTATCCTTAACCACTACCCCTTCAGCCGGCGGGGTGAGCAGGGTAATAGTGGGGGCATCCTCGATGGGTTCAGTCTGCTCCGGGCTGAGCGTAACATTGCCGGCGCCATCCTCGACCTTGATCTGATAGGTTAACTCTTGGCCGGCCACAGACTCCCACCCTCCATCCGGCGCCGCCATCTGAAATCCGCCCTCCGAAATCGGAACAATCCGCAATCCGCAATCCGCCACGGGTAGTTCCGTCATCCGCCATCCGCACTTCGCCATCTGAAGATCCGCCCTCCCTGAGCCGCCTTCATCCACCACGGTCACCTTGATAATTAAGTCTCCCTCAAAATGTTCGGTCAGGTCTTCTGGTTCCTGACTAATCTCGATAATAGTGGGAGCGGTCTTATCCAGGCCGATCCCTTCTATCCTTTGGGGGGCCTCTTGGTGACCGGTATAATCCACCGCCCAATAGACCAGGATGTTGTCCGCGCCTTCGGTAGTGATAAAGGGTTGCCCGTCCAGGCTCACCCTCTTTCCCTGGCCATCATTAATCTGGTAGTAAATATCTTCCACCCCGCTGCCCTGACCATCATCGGCCGTCAACTCGATGATAAAATCTTGCCGACGCCAGCCAGGCTCATAGTCAGCCGCTGTGGCCGGGGCCTGGTTATCGACCTTGATCGATTTTTCCGCCCAGACGGAATAGGCCCCTTCATCATCCCTGGCCCTGGCCCTCAGGATGACATTGGAATTTAGCCCCTGGGCCGGAAGGCTGTGCCAGTTCATATAGTAGGGTGGTGAAGTAATCGGACTACCTGAGACTTCCTGCCAGTTCAGGCCATTATCCAGAGAGACCTGGATAAAGACCCGGTCTATTTTTCCATCCTGATCTCGGCAGTCAAACTCCAGTTTCAATTCGCCTCCCAGCCAGGCATTACCTTCCGGCTGAATCCAACTACAGTGAGGAGGGTCATTTATATCATCGACCAGTTCTTCCTTAGTAGAACTGAAGATGATATTTCCGGCCTGGTCGGTGGCCCTGACCTGATAGAAAAGAACCTCACCTCTAACCCCGTCCCAGGTGGAATTAGGTTCAGGGATATCGAAGGCCTGTTTCTCTTCAGTCATCGCCGAAAATTCAGACCAGGCTCCCTCTCCCATCTTGTAGGCCAGTTCTACTCGGTCGAGGCCGCTTCCACCCTCATCCCCAACTTCGACCTTAATCCGGAAAGCCCCAGCGCTGTCCTCGGTGAGATCCATTGGATCAGTCAAGAATGCCCCGATCTCTGGAGGTGTTGGGTCATATCTCAATTCGACCGAAGCCGTCTCACGGTAATCAAGCTGTCCCAGGGCATCCTCTAACCAGAGATAGAGCTTCTGGCCACCCGGCTGAGTAGAAAGGGTCTTGAAGGGATGAAGGGTAGTTGATTCGCCCTCGTCTTTACTTTCCGGTGGTGAGCCAAGTTGGTAATGAGCATAGCCAATGCCGGAGAGATCGGTCGGGTCAATCCAGTCGATGATAAAGCGGCTGGAATTCTTCCAGGGACTGGGGTTTTCACCATCTGCGGTCAAGGCAAGGGGCGGAGGCGGAGGACTCTTGTCCAACTTAATTCCGGTCAATATTTGGGAAGATGCCTGATTGCCTACCTGATCTACGCTCCAGTATTCCAGGATATTATTATCATGCTCCGTAGTGATGAGAGGCTGTCCATGGGCGGCGATATTTTTCTTCTCGCCTCCATTGAGCCGGTAATAAATCGCTGCTACTCCGCTTCCCTCTCCATCTTCAGCCGTCAGGGTGATAGTGAAATTCTGGGTATGCCAGGCGCCGTCATAATCATGGGAGGTAGCCGGAGCTTCATTGTCTATCCTGATCTGAACCTCATCATAGTTAGAATAGGCCCCTTCATTATCCCGGCTTCTAACCCTAATCTTAACCGTTGCTTTTACGCCGGTCTCTGGTTGACTATCCCATTCTATTTGATAAGGCGGTCTGCTTACCAGAGGCAAATCAACCCATTCTTCGGCAAGAAGATAAGCGAATTCCACGCCGGCTATCTCTCCGTCAGAATCAATGGCCTCAGCCGAGAGGGTTATTTCACCCCCATACCAATTATCCGCCACCGGGGTGATTAACCGGCAGAAGGGAGGATCATTGATGGAATCAATAAGTTCTTCCTGCTCCGGACCTTCGATCACCCTTCCGGCTACATCCGCTGCCTTGACCTTAAAGCTTATGGTCTCGCCCCGATAATCATCCCACAACCCTGGTTCAGGAATGGAAAAGAAATACCTTTTGCCGCCCTGAGAGGTCATATCTTCCCAACCATCGTAAGCCTGGCTGAATCGGTAATCAAATTGGGGAGTTCCTGAAAAACCGCTCAGGGTATCAGTTACCGAGACATAGACGGTTAAAGGGCCAATCGAGTCTTCGATTAAATTAGGCGGATATTTTTGCCAATCGCTGATAACCGGCGGGGTCAGGTCTAATTTTATCCCGCTAAGAGAATTTAGCGACTCCTGGTTGCCTAACTTATCTATGCTCCAGTAACTAAGCCGGTTATCTGTCCCTTCCAAATCAATGAGAGGTTGGGTATCGTGCCTCTCTGTCCCGCTGTTTATCCGGTAGGTGGTGGTTTCAACCCCCGACCCATTTCCATCTGTGGCTACCAGGAAGATGGAGAAGACTTCTGAGTGCCAGACATCCTCGTAGACAGCCGTAGTCACCGGAG
The DNA here is from genome assembly GCA_040753085.1 of bacterium. Classification (NCBI taxonomy): domain Bacteria; species bacterium. The sequence continues at coordinate 4,220 of JBFMHI010000127.1, forward strand.
GCTGATTGTCCACCCAAATGGAGGTAGTATCATATTCTGAAGCCAGTTGGTCTTCGTCTACAGCCCTTACCCGAAGGACGACGCCAGTATCCAGGCTATCTGATGGCTGGCTTGACCAATCCAAAGAATAGACCGTCCCCAAGCCGGCCCTTACCGGGCTTCCGGCACAATCCTCCCAGATCCCTTGCCGGTAGTATTGAAACTCCACCCGGTCAATGGCATTATCCGGATCATCTGCTTCCGTCTGGATTTCAATCACCCCAGCATACCAATCAGGTCCATCCGGATAAATTAACTGGCAGGTAGGCGGATCATTGATGGAGTCGATCAATTCGGTAATCTCCTCAAGGCCTGTATTTCCCGCTACATCAGTGGCCATGATCCTAAGGTAGATGTTTTTCCCCCGCTCATTATCCCATAATTCAGTGGGTTCAGGAATGCTCGCTGACCAGGTATTACCTCCGCCATTATTCATTGCCTCATAACCATCGTAGGCCGCCTCACCTATTCGCCAGTCAAATTCGACCTTGGCTAACCCGCTAAGGGCCTCCTCAATAATCACTATCACATGGAGAGGCCCGATAGTATCTTCAGTTAAATCTTCGGGATCAAGAGACCAAGCGACAATTTGAGGCGAAGTCTTGTCCAGCTTCAGACCGCTCAGCAACTTAGTCGCTTCCTGGTTGCCCATCTGATCTATGCTCCAGTAAATGAAACTATTATCCGCCCCTTCCGTGCTAATAACCGGCCGCCCGTAGACACTTTGGCACTTTGTTTCACCCCCGTTAACCTGGTAGCAGGTGTTCAATACACCCGCGCCGATACCATCGCTCGCCTCCAGAGAGATAGTAATATCAGAGGTATGCCAGGAAGAGGTGTCAGCAGAGGTAGATGTCTCTGGCGGCTGGTTGTCTACCCTGATAACGACTGTATCCCACCCGGAATCAAGGCCGGTCAAGTCCCAGGCCCTGGCCATGAGATAAACCTCTGTGTCTACACCATCAGCCGGGGAGGTGTTCCAGTTAAGTTGATAGGGAAGAGAGGTAACCGGACTTCCCAGCATCTCCTCCCAGGCCTGGCCATCGAGGGAGAAGACAAACTCAACCGAGTCCATAGCCTCATCGTCAGCCGCGTCAGTCGTAATCAGTATTTGGCCTGCCAGCCAGGTAAAGGAATCCGGTGAAGTGATTTGACAGGTAGGGGTGTCATTTACCACTTCAATGAACTCACTTCCTTCTTCGGCCACGGCTTCATTGTCGGCCAGATCCTTACCTCTAACCAGCCAATAAAGGGTTTCTCCCTGATGGTCTGCCCAATCACTGGGCGGTGGAATGGAAAAGGACCAGGTATCCCCTTCGCCTGGAGACATAGCCTCATAGCCATCGTAATTAGTCGAGTCAAGTCTGTAATCCAGTTGAGGTATCCCCGTACCACTCAGGGTGTCACTCACTATCAGGCTAACGGTTAAAGACCCTATGGTCTTTTCGGTCAGGTCAGGGGGGGCAAGGGCATAAGGGCCAAAGACCGGGCCGGTCCTATCCAGCTTAATCCTGATTAGAAGATGATGGGATTCCTCATTACCTACCCGGTCAATGGCCCAGTATTCAAGCTGGTTATCTCCTCCTTCCCCAGAGATTACCGGTTGACCGTGATTAGCCAGATTCTTTTCAGCCCCGCCATTGATTCGGTAGCGGATGTCTGAGTTATCAAGCCCGCTGCCGGAACCATCATTGGCGGTAAGGGTAATGGTGAAATCCTGGTTGTACCAGGCGCCATTGTAGTTGTCCGTGGTCGAGGGTGCCTGGTTGTCTATCTGGATCTGCTGTTCATCATAGGCTGAATAAGCACCTGCATTGTCCTTAGCCCTGGCCCTGATCCAGACCGTGGCATCGACCCCGGTAGAAGGAATGGAGCCCCAGTTGATACTGAAGGGCTGGCTGGTATCGGGGCTGGCGGAACAAGGAGACCAACTGGAATGGTCAAGGGAATAATCGAATTCAACCAGACTAATGGTTCCATCAGGATCGCTGGCCGAGGCAGACAGGGTAATAGTCCCCTTGTACCAGGTAAGAGCGCTTGGCGAGGTGAGGGTGCAGGTAGGGGCGCCGCTGACAATAGTCAAGGTGTCAATCGCCGGGGTGCTGTCTTCGCTTCCGAGGTAAGTGACGGCCTTGACTTCAAAGGTGTAGGTCCCGTTCGCCAGGGTTGGGGGAGTGAAGGAGAAGTTCTCACTTGGCTCATCAAAGGCCCCATCGTTCGCCGTGCTGTTGTTCAACCAACTGCTCCAGCTTCCGGCGTCCAGCCGGTATCTATATTGAACGCCGGAGATATGATCGATATTAATGTCACTTCCTCCGCCTGCTCCGTAGTGGCTATTAGGGTTGTTGTTGGGATAGGCCTCTACAATGGCGGCTGAGCCGCTGTAAGTTGGAGTGGGATCGGTGGTTGGATCAGGGGTAAAGGCGGTCAGATTGGTTTGAGGGGAAAGATCGAAAATGTCTAACACCCCATCGGAATCGCTATCCCGCCAGCCTATTTGTTCCCGGACAGAGGTAGAGACGGCGCCAGTGGTATAGGGGGAGACGCCGCCCCGCATAATACATGCATAGGCAGTTCCGCCATTTTCACAATTGCTGTTGGTTATATTCAGATAGCCGGAACGCTCACTGATGGTGCAGCCGCTTGAGGCATACTGGTCCATGGCGTAAAAGATATGCCCCATCTCGTGAGCGCAGACAGCCGCCATGTTGCCTATCGTATACCCGTTATTATCGTAGGTCATAATCAGATAAGGCCCACCAAGCCAGGCCCAGCCAAAGGTGCCGTCAGTAAATTCACCATCAGCATCATTACTGGAATCGGCGATGAAGACAGTAAAGGCCCAGTCAGTCTGGTAGGTATTCTTGAGCCCGTTGGCATAGGCAAAGACTCGATCCAGGTGATCGCCTGAAGAATAGCCCATATTGGCCATCACATCCGCTACCCAGGTTTGAGCATAATTCTGATCGTGTGTAATAGGTTCATATCTGGTGGAAACCGTGCCTTCGTCTCGATAAATGAAGCTCAGATTAGTATTGGCCGGCGCCCTGGCCACCCACCAGCTAAAGGACTCTATAATTTCTGAGATAACATTATTCCTTTCAGTAGCGGTCCAGTCTTCCGTTGAGGGATCACTACTTCCATTGCTTTCCGGAAAGATGATCCCCACCACCACACGGCCGGCCATATATTCACTGGTTTCTTGTCCTTGCGGGGTCTGAGGCGAACCTTCCTGCCAAGTGGGGGCTTTAGACGGTCTCTTTTGAGGGGGGACAAAGAGGACATCATTAGGGATGGGACCGGGAAGGCGTGGGGCAGGCTTAGCCAGAGCTGGCATAGGAATTAAGGGAATTCCAAGAATGAACCATAATATTAAGCGGAAGGCAACCCTTTTTTTCTTTAGCATAGTTTTATTTTATCATAACTTATTAGCTTTGTCAACCCTGGTTAGCCTTGGTTCCAGCTTATCCAGAGTAGAGAAAGTCTTCAGTTTTCCAGGGACTTTGACGATCTTAATAGTAAAAGCGTAACCGTTCAGGTATAGCTGCACGGATTAGCACGGATAAATAACACAGGACAGAAGGCGGAAGTGTAGGGACAGGGCTTGTCCCTGTCCGTGCTTGTCCATGTCCGTTCCGTAGACGGACAACCA
>JBFMHI010000128.1 GCA_040753085.1 bacterium
ATAAATATCGGCATCTTATGACACAAGCTTTAGAATATTATTAGGCAATACAACTCTGCACCTGTAACTATTTATAATAGAAAGAGTTGCAATGTAGAGATTTTGTATTGGCGAAAGTCAGGTATAAGCTTATCTTTATCTTGATCGGCCTTCTGCCTTTTCCCTATAAATAACTCTGTTATGCCATTGCTTGCTATAGCTTTCCAGTTCCTTATCTGCCCAGGATGAACCTGATACTGACTTGCCAATTCAGATGTGGTCCTCTCCTCTTTTATTGCATCTAATGCTACTTTTGCCTTAAAGGCCGGGGGATAATTTGCCCTCATTTTCTTCATCGACCTCCTCTTTTTTGACCTCAACTGTAACTTAACATACTGTCCGATGTTTGGGTCCATTATAAGAAGAATATTTAGACCTATGGGCTATTCTCCTCAAGGCAGAAACAATCCCTCTATTTTCCTGCCTGGTTCTGACCGCCAGGCGAAAGAATCTCCTATCTAATCCCCTGAAGCTGGAACAATCACGAATAAGAAACCCCTCCTTGATTAAAACCTTTCTAAGTTGATCAGCCCCCTGGATTTTGGATTTTTTGTTCCACCATCTGCCCTCCGCCATCCGGACGAGGATAAAATTAACCGAAGGCTTGAAGGGATAAAAGGGTCCGATTTGAGCCAGCGCCTGGTAGAAAAAGTCCTTTTCCGTAGAAATAAAATCTCGGCTTCGACGGATATATTCATCCTCAAAGATAATGTGTTCACCGGCCGCCTGGGCCAGGGTGTTAATTGTCCACGGCTCTTGGTATTTCTCCAAGGATTCGACGATTTTAGAGGAACTCACCAGGTATCCCAGCCTGAGGCCGGGCAGGGCAAAGAATTTGGTCATAGACCGTAAAACCACCAGGTTAGCCAGCTCAACGGCCTCTTTTATCAAGGAGTATTCTTCAGGCCGGGGGAGGAAATCAATAAAGGCCTCATCGACGACAAAAATGGTACCCGGGTTACAGTGGATCACCTCCAGGAGAAAGTCTTTTTCTAATAAAGTTCCCGTAGGGTTATTAGGATTACCCAGAAAAACCATCTCAGTTCCCGGAGCAAACTCCAGAGTGTTTAAGGTAAAATCGTCTTCCTCTTTAGTGCCGATAAAGGCAATCGCCGTTTCAACCTGGCGCAAGGCCCTTTCGTAATCACTGTAGGTAGGCACAATCAGGCCGGCTGATTTTGGCTTTAAGGCCCGGGGCATGAGGTAGATTAGTTCTGTCGAACCGTTTCCGACTAAGATTGTCCGAGGGTCAAGAGAGAATCTTTCGCCCAATTTCTCCCTCAAGGCAAGTGCCTTAGGATCAGGATAATGGATGATCCGGCCGATGTTTGATTTAATAATTTCCGGTAGCTGAGGCGGGTAACCGAGAGGATTTATATTGGCGGAGAAGTCGATAATCTCTGAGCCGGAAAGGGCGAATTCCCTGACGGCTGCCTCTATGTTGCCTCCGTGGCTGTGATTCACCATTTGGTCAGTATTCTACCCAATTATCACTTGGTTGTCAACATCTTTAGTTGGTCATTATCTCCAAAAATCCTTGACCTGTGAAATAGGTTTAAATAAGAGGCAAAAAACTTTCCATGATATAGATATTCAAGCTCTACTACTACTAAAAACAGGTCGCTCCTACGGAGCTGCAAATATATTGCTTTTGCGAAATTACTACAAACAGATTGCTCCTACGGAGCTTTATTCAGGTTAGCTCCAGAGGAGCGACATGTTTGTAGAATATATCTCTCATAACAAATTAGCTCCATAGGAGCGATCTGTTTATTCTCTTTCTCACCTTATCACCCTCTATTGGGGGATATTTGTATAAACCTATTTCACAGGTCGAAAATCCTTGACAACCGGTGCCCAGTTGGTATATAATTCAAAATCGTAACCGTTCAGCCACAAAGCCACTAGAATATCCGTGCAATCCGTGTGCTATTAGTAATCTTTGTGCCTTAGTGGCTGAATAGTTACCCAAAATCAACTGAAATTTGCGACCTGTGCAGTTAAGGTTGTAGACTACTGACGCTGAAAGCGTCAAATTTTAAATAGCCGTAGATGCAAGCTACGGAAGATAAATACACCCGCAACGCTCGACCCTGCAAGGGTCGAATATTATCCATCACATAGATTCAACCCTTTCAGGGTTGAGCTGTAGTAGATGTTTCGTTTCCGCAGGTTTCACCTGTGGTTATGTAAAATTCAAACCTTTCAGGTTTGAGGAGAATTGCTTGTAATTCCTAACCGTACAGGTCGGAAATTTGCCAGGCAGCGGCAAACACTCGATGCTCGATGCTCGATACTGGATACTCGATACTGGACACTCGATACTCGGTAAGTGTTCAGCCACAAAGACACTAAGAGGCTGTCTGAAAAGTCCCGTTAGGGACGTAATGTTTATAGACATGAGCGCCCACCGTTATTTTTAGCCCCGTTAGGGGCGACATGTTCGTTTTGCTAAGTTTACTTCTTGAACATTTCGCTCCTAACGGAGCTTGGGTTTATGAGAAAAACGGCTACTATAAACATTTTGCCCCTACGGGGCTGATTAACGCATCAACTTTTCAGACGGGCTCTTAGATTCGTTTACAAAAGATCCTTTAGCCATTTATTCAACTTGAGTAGGCCACGAGAGAAATTTGCCAGGCAGCGGCAAACACTCGATGCTCGATGCTCGATACTGGATACTCGATACTGGACACTGGATCCTTTACTAGCACCGAGCATCGAGTATCGAGCATCGAGGATCGAGTATCGAACATCGAGGATCGAGTATCGAACATCGAGCATCGAGGATCGAACATCGAGCATCGAGGATCGAGCATCGAGCCTCGAGCATCGAGGATTGTTTGATGGCGACGGGAGGCCGGGCGATGATATCTATTTTGGAAGAATTAAATCCCCCCCAACGGGAGGCCGTGACCCATCTGGATGGCCCTCTTCTTATTTTAGCCGGAGCCGGGTCAGGAAAAACAAGGGTCATTACCCACCGGATTGCTTATTTACTGAGACAGGGGATAGAACCCTGGAGTATCTTGGCTATGACCTTTACCAATAAGGCCGCCAGGGAAATGAAGGGGCGGGTGGAAAAACTGATCGGCATGGCCGCTCAATCCGTCTGGGTAGCTACCTTTCATTCTACCTGTGTTCGGATCCTGAGGAGGGCCGGGCAGGATTTTACCATTTATGATGAGGCTGATCGAACCAGACTGATCAAGGACTGCCTGAAAGACCTGAATATCGATGAAGGGGTTTATAATCCTACGGCGGTAGCTAAGGCCATCAGCCGGGCCAAAGAGGGGCTGATTTCACCCCAAGAGTATCCGGTGGAATATCGTTTTCACCGGGTAGTTAAACAGGTCTATGAACTTTACGAGGATAGACTGGCTGAGAACAAGGCCTATGATTTTGATGATTTACTGGGCAAGGTCATTGAACTCTGGCAGAAGTCCCCGGAAACACTGAATATTTATCAGGATCGATTTAAACATATCATGGTGGACGAATACCAGGATACCAATCACATTCAATACCGGCTGGTTAAGATGCTAACGGCCAAACATCATAATATTTGTGTGGTCGGGGATGATGATCAGAGCATCTATAGCTGGCGGGGGGCTGATCTGACTAATATCCTTAACTTTGAACACGATTATCCGGAAGTCCGGGTCATCCGGCTGGAACAAAATTATCGTTCGACCAAACAAATCCTTAAATCAGCCAGTGATCTTATCCGGAATAATGTGGGCAGAAAGGGCAAGACACTCTGGACGGCCAAAGAAAATGGGGAACAGATTGAATGCTGTTCGGCCATCGATGAATACGAGGAGGCCCGCCTTATCACCCGGAAGATTGATTTTCTCAAGCATACCGAGCAGCGGCCATGGTCTGATTTTGCCCTTTTTTATCGAACCAATGCCCAGTCAAGGGTGTTGGAAGAAATCTTCAGGGAAAACATGATGCCTTATACCATTGTTGGCGGCACGAGCTTTTACCAGAGGCGCGAAATCAAAGATATCTTGGCCTATCTCAGAGTGATAGTCAATCCGGCTGATTCGGTAAGCTTGAAGCGGATTATCAACCTTCCCCCACGCGGTATTAGTGACCGCACCATTAGCACTCTGGAGGAAATAGCCCAAACTCATAGCACTACCCTATATCAGGCCTTAGACCTGGCCGGACAAGGCCAGCTCCTGCCTTCAAGGGCCGGCAAAGCCGTGGCCAGCTTCCTGAAGTTGATCAATTACTTCAGACAGCTCAAAGAAGGGCTTTCACCTTCTTCCTTGGCCACTAAAGTGATGGAGGAAAGCGGCTATCAGGACTACCTCAAGGAAGACGATCATTCCGATGACCGGCTGGGAAATTTGGAAGAACTTGTCGCGGCTATGGAAAAGATAGATGATCTGGAGTCTTTTTTAGTCGAGGCATCTCTTGTTTCCGATATAGACCAATGGGAAGAGAATAATCGAATTAGTCTGATGACGGCCCATAATGCCAAGGGCCTGGAATTTCCGGTTGTTTTCATTACCGGTCTGGAGAACGGTCTTTTCCCCCACGTCAATTCTATTGACGAGGGGAGATTAGAAGAAGAGAGGCGGCTTTGCTATGTGGGCATGACTAGGGCCAAAGAAAGGCTGTATCTTACCTGGGCTAAGCGGCGAAGAAACCAGCTTCGTATTCCATCCGGTTTTATTTCCGAGGCAGGACTTGGAGATGGGAAAAATTCCTTGACAAACCCGGTCGAAGTTAGTAAAATATCTTCAGGTTATTATGATCGATTAATAAAGCAAAGCCGAAATAAACACCGGTGGTAACTGGGCGGCCGTAATTCAGTGGTAGAATGCAAGCTTCCCAAGCTTGACGTCGTGGGTTCGAGTCCCATCGGCCGCTCCAATTTACTCTGGAAGTCCTTTAGAGATGCTAAATACTAAAATAATCAGGAGAATCATTCTTTGTCTCCTCCCCCTTTGGCTGGCCACGGCTGTCTTGGCCCAGCCGCGTGATCCGGCCGCTCTCTATACCCATGCCTATAATACCTTTCGGGACGGAAAATTAACGGAAGCAGAAACCCTATTCAGGAACTACCTTTCCCTTTTCCCTGACGGAGCCGAGGCTGATAAGTCCCAGTTCTATTTAGCTGAAAGCCTCTATCGACAAGGAAAGATGAAAGAGGCCCTTCAGGAATTCCAACGGGTAATCGACCATTATCCTAAAGGTGAATTTGCCCTCCAGGCTAAAAATCGACGGGGAGATATCTATCAACAGATAGGAGAGTTTGACCGGGCCGCCGAAGAATACCAAGAGGTGGCTAAATCACCTAAAAGTCTGGCCTCTGATTATGCTGATTACTCCCTTGATTGGCTTAGAGATTTAAAAGGCGTGGCTCGCGGGCCGGGCCGAGCCGAAGAAGAAGCGGGCTTTATCCCGAAATTAGATGAAGAGGAACTCCTGACCAGGGCCAAAGACCTTTTTGACACCGGGGAATATGCTAAGGCCCGGGAGGAATTTAAAAGGTATCTATGGCATTTCCCTTCCGGTAAGGCCGCGCCTTATGCCAGGCTCAAGGTGGCTGAATGTGATTACGAGAATAAGAATTTTGTGGATGCTTTGGCTGGATATGAAGCCTTCCTGAATACCTATCCCACCAGCAAATATGCCGATTACGCCGCTTATTCTCGGGGCTGGTGCCATTATCATCTGGGAGACTATGAAAAGGCCGTCTCAGTCTTTGACCAATTCGTGAAGGATTTTCCGGAAAGTCGCTATAATCCGTCAGCTAAGGATGCAGTAAAGCAAATTACTCAGGAGATGAGGAAATTAGAGGCCAAAAGATTATTTGATCAGGCCAGAGAGGAATTGAGAGGCAGTAAATTAGAGGAAGCGAAAAGGGATTTCAAGACCCTAATTGACAAATACCCTGAAGGCCCGGAGGTCAATGAAGCCGTAGATGCCTTGGCCCGAATCGAGAGGGAGATGGCTGATCTGGCGGCCAATGCCCTTTTGGAAGAAGCTAAACGCAAAGAATCTGAAGGTGATTCGGAGGGGGCGAGTGTTAATCTGGAAGCCATTCTGAAGCAATATCCGGAGAGCGCCTACTATAAAGAAGCCCAAAACTTGCTCCAACAAATAACCAGAAGGTTGGATCAAATTACCGCCACGGCCCTTTATGATGAGGCGGATACCGCTTACCGCGCCGGAGACCTCAAGAAGGCTAAAGAAAACCTGCGGAGGCTGGTTCAAGGGTATCCTGACAGCCCTTACCTTGAGGCGGCGCTCACCATGCTCAAAGAGGTGGAAGAGGAACTGACCGATGAAGATTATCGGGCGGCCAGGGCGGCTTATGAAGCCGGGGAGAAAAAATATCAGGCCGGTGATTATAAAGGGGCTTTGGAGAGTTTTCGGGACCTAAGAGACCGTTTTCCGGAAAGCGAATACACCGAGCTTGCCCGCACCGCCGTCCAATTAATGACTTCTAAGGAAAACGAAGAGGCGGCTGCTATGCTCCTGAAAGAGGCCTCTAAAGCCATTGAAGATAAACAGGAAGAAAGGGCCGCTGAGATTTTAAGAAAGATTATCGGGCAATATCCCCTGACTCCTCAGGCGGAGCAGGCTGATCAGATTCTGATCGATCTCTTGAGAAAAAAAGAGGATAAACTCGCCTATGAACTTTACCGGGATGCCCTGCAGGATTTAGGCGAGGACCGATACCAGCGGGCCATCAAAAAATTAGAACAATTGATCCTGACCTATCCTGAGAGCAGTTATGTTGACCCGGCCAAGAAGGCCATTGGCGAGGCCAAGAGAGAAATCTTAAATGAGCAGGCCAAACGGGACCTGGACATCGCTCAGAAATATTATGATTTAGGTGATTATGAACGGGCCTTAGAAGGATTCCAAAGGGTCAAAGAAGCCTATCCTACCTCTGACCATGTGGATGAAGCCATTGAAGGGATAAATCGCGTGCTGACTAAGGTTACCGAGGCTAAGGCTGAGGAAAGCTATCAACATGCGAAAGAGCTTTATAAAGAAGGCTCCATCGGCCCGGCCTATATCCAATTTCAACGGGTAATTGATGAATATCCGGAAAGTCAATATGCTAAACTGGCCAGGGAGTCTTTGACTGAGATCGGACAAAGAGTCAATGATGAGCTGGCCAAGGATCACTTTGACGCCGGCCAGGAATTTCAGCGGTATCAGAACTATGAATCAGCGATTAAGCAGTATGATGTGATTTCAAAAAATTACCCTTACAGCCATTGGGCTCCCCATGCCCAGTATGCTAAAGCTGAATCTTATTATGCCTGGCATAAGGATCTGGCCCGGGCCAGGGCAGAATGGGAAAAGGTCGTGGAGAGCTATCCCAATTCCGAGCTGGCCCCGGATGCCCTGTATCATGCGGCTGATTCGGCTGAGGCTATGGGCGACCTCATTGGGGCCAGATCAGCTTATCGGAAGCTGCTGGAGAACTATCCGGGAAGTAAATACGGCCGGGGCGAACTGGCTGAGATGGTAAAAAAACGACTGGAAAGTTTAAGCGCCAAGATTGGAGCCGGTGGAAGCAGATAAGGTCGGAACCGGCCGTTTTTGGAAGATCGGCCTATTTATGAGACTTGTTGCGAAATAACAACAGTGGTAGGGAAAAATTTCGACCTGTATGGTTAGAAATTATGTATCTATTCAAAATCAAGTTAAAAAAGTAAGCTCATTACAGATTATAGTGCTATGGGTTAAGTTTCATCTCCTTTTGTACCGACAGCGTCGGCATAAGAGCTTCCCCTCCCTTGATGGGAGGGGTTAGGGGAGG
>JBFMHI010000129.1 GCA_040753085.1 bacterium
TGTTTAAAAGTTAGCTAAAATTCCTAAAAAACGGCTTTCTATGCAACCTATAAAAGGAGACGAACCACAATATATTGTGTTCTGTAAGCTTCAAAATCAATATGTGGTGGCTGAGTAGTTACGATTTTTCTCAGTGTCTCTGTGTCTCCGTGGTGAGGTGAACGGTTACGATTATAGTATATAAAAATGAGTAAGTCAAATGAAAAGTTGAAGAAAAGAAAAATTTTTTGGAGATGATAACGCAAGATTGTGGTTGGGCCCTCAAGAAGGGCAACCACAAGGGGTTTGCCCCTACAGGCAACCACAGGGGGTTGCCCCTCCAGTATCTATCATTGGCGACATAAATATTCCCTTGCCAAACAAGCACACTCTACAAAAGCTTGTTATTTCTATTCATAACCAAATTCTTAATCCTTATGTCTGAATCACAGACCAGGCTGAATTCTATTTGACAAATAATCGTATTTATGATACCCTCAGATCAACGGTAGGGGCGAATAATCATTTGCCCTTAGGGCGAATAATCATTCACCCCTACTCTTGAACCCTTGAATCCTCGAACCAACGGTAGGGGCGAATAATCATTTGCCCCTACCTCTTGCTTTCACGACCATTAGATATGCATCTAAACGAGATAAAAGATTTATTAAACCCTCCGGGGTTTAATCTTATCCATTTGACCAATGATGTTTACTCTGGTCTTGGCCTGGAAAATCTTATTGACCAGTACCGTATCCTATCCATTGACTACAGCCCCGCCGTGGATTCTTTGAGGAAAAGCGGTCTGGAGGTCTTTTCCTTAGAGAAGGCCTCAGGTATTAATACTGTCCCCCGAAACACCTACCATTTACTTTCTCACCCCCAAACCATAAATTACCTCAAAAATATCCCGGGCGAAATAAGGCTTCTCCTCTTTAAGTCATCAGCCCGAATCAATAAAATCGCCCAGGCGTATGGCTGGCCCATCTTAGCGGTCAGTCCCCAAATAAGTCGAGCCTTAGAAAATAAGCTAAAATTCATCGAGATGGCCAAAAGAGCCGAGGTGGATTATCCGGCCTCAAAAATCATCTGGGTTACCGAACACCTTTCCTATCAAGATCTCAGATCTCAGTTTGGTGATCCCTTTGTCGTCCAAATAGGCAAGGGATTTGGAGGACGAGGCACATTCTTTGTCAGGGATGAATCAGAATTCCACTCGATCAGGCAAGAACTATCCGGCAAAAAGGTGAAGATATCCGAATATCTGGAGGGTATTACCTTAACTCTCAACGCCTGTCTAACCAGCCGGGGCGCGGTGGTAAGTCAGCCCTTTTTGCAGGTCAGTGGGGTGCCGGAATGTACCCGACATCCTGGGGCTTCATGCGGTAATGCCTGGGGGATAGATTTACCGGATCAGATTATCTCAAGGATTCTCGATACAGCCTTTAAAATAGCCAACTCTATTGCCAGGGCGGGCTATCGAGGTATATTTGGTCTGGATTTTATTCTCCATCCCTCCAGTAAGGTGTATCTGGTCGAAATCAATCCCCGGTTTACTAATTCTATTCCCATCTTCACCAAGCTCCAATTAATGGCGGCTGAGATTCCCCTTTTGGCTCTTCACATCCTGGAGTTCCTGAAGTTACTTCCCGCCAAAGGGGAGCTGCCCCAAAGAGTGGGCCATATCAAGTCAGGCGGCCAATTGATCTTGCACAATCTGGAAGGGAAAATATGCACGGTCGGCCAGGGCTTCAGGTCCGGCATTTATCGGATAGAAAGAGAGCAACTGAAGTGGCTGAAAGAAGGCTGCTCTATTGAGGACTGTGGCTCTGAAGATGAATTCTTGATCATCACCGCCTCTGAAGGGAAACAAATCAACCCCGATATTGAATATGCCCGCATCCAGACCCTGGGGCGGATACTGGATATCGACCTTAAGCTGAAACCCGACCTAAAAAAAATGGTCAGGCAAATCTACGCCGCCATGAAAGTTGAGAGTTGAGACTGGAAAAGCCGGTAAATTTTTCTTGACTTCTCTTCCCATAAATGTTACTTTAGCCTAAGGTTTAAGGGCGGAGCGTTCGGCTGTTCCGGCTTGCAAGAATGGAGAATTCAAGGCCTTCTCCGAAATCCGCCCTCTACAATCCCCTATAAAGAAAAAATTAGCAAAAAAATTCGACCTATGGAATAGGTTTATAAATATCCCCCCAATAGAGGGTGAGAAGGCGAGAAAGAGAATAAACAGATCGCTCCTATGGAGCTAATTTGTTATGAGAGATATATTCTACAAACATGTCGCTCCTCTGGAGCTAACCTGAATAGACCTGAATAAAGCTCCGTAGGAGCAATCTGTTTGTAGTAATTTCGCAAAAGCAATATATTTGCAGCTCCGTAGGAGCGACCTGTTTTTAGTAGTAGTAGAGCATATCTATGGAAAGTTTCTTGCCTCTTATTTAAACCTATTTCACAGGTCGAAAAAATTTCGACCATACCCCAAATGAGCAGAGGAGGTTTTTGATGTATCAATTTTTGTGGGCCTTAGTTTTTCTTTTATTTTCATGGGAGGCACAAGCCTATAATTTTCCTGATCTTAAGTGGAAAACGGCTGAAACAGAACACATTTACATTCACTATCATCAAGGGGAGGAACTGACGGCTGAAAGATTAAGTCAGGTGGCTGATCCGATTTTCGAAGCTGTTTGCCAGGCCTATGATTACACCCTCAAATCCAAGGTGCATGTAATCTTCCAGGATGTGTTTGATGTCAGCAACGGCGGGGCCCTCCCCACCGAAGATCTGATTATCCTCTGGCCGACTCATTTATACAATTACCTGCGGGGACGAAGTGACTGGATACCCGAGGTATTTGCCCATGAGCTTACCCATATCATATCTCTAAAAAAGGCCAATCTCTTTACCCACTATCTACCTTTCTTAAGATTTAATTTTCTTTATCTGGCCGGACTATTTAAGGATAAGGCCTGGTATGCCGGCGGAGGGGTGCTCTTTACCGGAGAAATAACGCCACCCTGGTTTTCCGAAGGTATCGCTCAATATGAAGAAATCAAACCAAGGGGGGAAGATAGCTATCGGGAGATGTTTTTGAGGACATCTTTACTGGAGGATAATCTCTTAACCATTCACGAAATGGATGTCTTCTCAGGAAAGAATTACTTTACCGGTGAACAGGTCTATAATCACGGGCTAAGTCTGGTCACTTATTTAAATCAGACTTATGGGGATTCTACGGCCGCCAGGCTTATCACCCGAGGAGGAAGGCGGGGGCATCCTGATTTCGATGACACCCTTCGTGATGTGACCGGCAAGGGTGAGGAGGAATTATATCAGGCGTGGAAAAACTGGTTGAGGGAGAAATATGAACCGGCCGTCAGCCGGATCAGCCAGAGCCTGGTGGCCGGTGAGCGGGAAAAAGTCTTTGAGGCCAAGCAGATAGATGAGTCTGATTCCTGGAGTGAAGGGATGTTCAATCTCTATTGCCGGCCATCACCTGATGGCCAGTGGCTGGCCTTTGCCACCAGCCGGGGAGACGAATGGGGGGCCACCCATCTCTGCCTTCGAGCCAGGCAGGATGATAAGACCGGCTGTGAAACCCCGATCGGGCTTTCTTCCTCTTTCTCCTGGGCACCAGATGGCCACCGAATAGTGGCCGCTAAGAAAATATCTGGTAGTGATGGCTACCACTTTGATGACCTTTACCTTATTGATCTTGAACCTACCTTGAACCGGCTGGAAGAAGATTCTCCCGCCTGGGTTAAATACAAGCCAGGCAAGTCTAAGCGGATATCCAGGGGTTTAAGGGCCACTGAACCTGATTTCTCTCCAAAGGGAGAATGGATTGTCTTTATTCGGAACGGGGATGCCCAAAAGAACCTGGCCATGATCAAGCCGGACGGCTCAAATATAAAATCACTCACCCACTTCACCGATAATACCCAGTGCGGACATCCCAGGTGGTCCCCGGATGGGAGCCGGATTGTCTTTACTGTGTCTAAAAAAGACAAGCAGTATCTATGCCTGATTGATCCGCAAGGAAAGCAGCTCATCCAGTTGACGGATGAGGTGGCCGAGGATCGAGATCCTTCCTGGATAGACAATGACCGTCTCCTTTTTTCATCTAATCGGGAAGGGGGCATCTTTAACCTTTACCAGCTTGACCTAAAGCAAAAAAAACTTCTCCGGCTTACCAATTGCCTTACGGGGGCCTTTTCGCCCGTGATTACCTCTGACGGTCAGGATATCTTCTATTCCTCTTTCTCTTCCTTTGGGTTCAGGATTTACCGTCTACCCTGGGGTGAGACGATGCAGCAGGAGGTAAAATATCAAGCGCCGGCTCAGGTTCCCAATCAAGCCCCTATTCTTAATCCTCCTCGGCAGGAGCTTCATTTAAGTTCGCTGCCTTATACCACTACGTTAAGACCCCTTCAGGTTATTCCGGAACTTATCTACGACGATTACGACAAGGAATTAAAGCCGGGAATAATTGTTCCCATAGGTGACTATCTAAGCCAACATGAGTTTATGGGTGAATATTTCCCCAGGTCCGGGGAATTTTCTCTAAGTTATCTAAACAGGCAGTTCGCACCTGGCTTTTATGCGGAATATACCCACAGTAAATTTAAAGAAGATTATCTGACACTCGATACCGAAAAGGAGGAGATGGAGCTTTATAGATTTCATGGTCAGGGCTTTGACCGTGTCTTTGCTGAGTTCTTTTACCAGTTGAGCGACTCTCAAGTGCTTGGACTCGGATGGAGTAAAACAAGATTCAAGACCAACGCCACGGCTGCCAAAGGAGAAGAGGAGGAAGGATATCTAATTGTAGAAGGTAAAGAAGGCACAGATACCATACCTATCACCTGGGTCTGGTTTACTCCTAGTACAGAGTATTCTGATGAAGAAATGGCCAGGACTGAATTATGGGCATTTATCTGGAGATACTTAAATATACTGCCCACTCCCAACTCCGATGTCCATCCTAAGGCAGGTATGGATTTATCTTTCATTTACCTAAAGAGGATGACAGACCTTTCTCGTCTCTATTACGCCTATTTCCCCCATGACGAACCTACCTCATCAAGCATCGACTTTAATTCCTTCTTCCTTAGCGCCAATACTTACTTCCCTCTCCCCTGGGGAGATCACACCCTTCGGGTGCACCTGATGGGTGGATATACAGATCGGAACGTAGCTTATATAGATGAATTCTTTGGCGGAGGCTGGATGGGGCTCCTTCCTTTTGGCGATTTTTCCACGGAGTCTATTTTACCCGGCTATCTTTATGATAAAACACGTGGAAAACTGGCTATCCACGGGGAAACATTAGCCATAATGAGGCTTGGCTACCAACTTCCTCTTCTTTCCCATATCAACAAGAAGATAACCCCTTTCCATTTCGATTCCCTCTATTTTAACCTGTTTGGCGATGTGGGGAATGCCTGGCCGTATGGCGGATATAATGGCAAGTTTGTCAGTGATGTAGGGGCTGAGCTTAAACTAAAAGCCACCATGCTTTACCGGGTTCCCTGGAATAGCTTTATTCGGATAGCCCACGGGTTCGACGATCCGGAGGACAAAGATTTCAGGCTCTATGTTGGCTTGGGGATAGGGGGAGAGAGGTATTAGGCTTGAGGTGAAAAGAGATGAAAGAGGCAGAGAAAATTCCTGGCAGTTTAAACCGTCGGATCCGCCTAAGCCAGTGTCCTATCGACCTGCTTAACCGCAACTTCCGTTACGCCCGGTTCATTCGTAATCTCCAGCGAGTTAACAAGGAGCAGTCAGATGGATCCCACGCCAGAAACTCAAAAACTTAAACAAGTTATTAAAAACCTGGAGACCGCCAAATTCACGCCGATTTTTGTAGGCGGGCTGGCGCTGACTCTTTTCGGTTCAGACCGTATTACCTTCGACTGCGATCTGGTATCAAAAAGACCAAAGGATATGGCCGAAGCTAACTCACTCACCCATGCTATGTATGAAGCTGAGTGTTACTATGTCTCCAAATTAGATAAAGACGGGATGCCTATAGCTTATCTTGATAATGCCAATGTGGCTGCTTCCAGAATAATGATTGATAAGCCGGATACGGTGTTTTTCTGGAACCCGGAGTTGGAAATGAGAATTGACATTTTACTCGATTTTCCATTAAAGGCTTCCGAACTCCTGGCGGTGGCAGAAAATAGAAAACTCGACCGGACAACCACCATAAAGATTGCTTCCTTGCCCCATCTCAAGAAAATGAAAGAAATGGCTCTAAATGCTCGCCAGAACCCCAAGGACCTGCAAGATTTAGATTTTATTAAGAAAAAGCTCGGGGAAATAGGTGAATAGGCTGAAGGCTGAAGACTTTTAGGGACAAATGCGGTGAGTAGATGATTAAACTTCAGCCTTCAGCCTATCTACCCGAGCAGCTACCTCTTATCCAACCCAGAGGCTCAAATTTGTCCCCTTCCTTGACTAATCTTCTGGTTTTAGGAAAGGGCGTGATCAAAAGCGGCCTCTTGACCGTTTCTTCTGGGGCCAGGTCTCTTTGACATAAAGGACAATGATTGAATTCTTCACCACTTACCCTCTTTAACCGACACAGATGGATTCGACAGACATTATGTTCAATATGAGGAATGCTCTTGCCCAGATGATACTTGTATCTATATGTCTCCATCAAATAGGGATCTATCCCCCTGCCCAGGGATTTACTTAACCAGCCTGTCCCCCAACCGATCGGAAGCAAAAATTCATTGGACTTAAGGGCTTTATTCAGCTCAGCCAGCTCATTATATTTGGTGAGCGTATCTTTCTTAAGTTTAAGCTTAGAAAAGAAATCAACCTCACCCGCTATTATCTCCGAAGAAAAGGCCCGGCAGACTTCAACTATTCCCGTCACCTGTCCCGTAATATCCATTACTGTCGAACTCTCACCAGGTTTTATCCCCTCTAAATAAATAGAGGCCGCTTTTTGTGGCTCAGGGAGGTTGGATTTCTCTGACTCTTTCCAGCCGACAGCGCCATACTTTAAAACCGTCAGGGTCTTAACCTGAAAAAGTCCCAGATATTTCTGGGGTAAGGGTATGGAATCGCTTAACTTCAAACCGCTCAAGGGATCATCTTCCCCAAAGAGAGCCGAAACAAGCGCGGTGGGTGAGGTGTTAGCTTGAATCCCCTTTAAAATATCCGGATTCTCTTTTAGCTTTTTCCGGAAAAAGGCAGTTCTTATGGCCCCTTTTACCGTCGAAGCCGGGATATAAGGATGATGGCCCATGTCCTTAATGGCTTCTCTGATTCTCTCAATAGACTTAGGTCCTTCCAGGGGCGCTTGGAGGGTATATTTTATCTGGGGGATATCTGAGGCTCTGCCTTCTTCTATGGTTTTGATCTTATCTTCGAGGTTAAATGACCTGTCCCTCAAAAAGGCCACGACATCTTTAACCACGATATTTCCCTGAGCCTCTTCTATATCGACTCCCTTTAGATATTTCCCGGTCCCGCAATGGAGGGGAGTTAAGACTTCTATGGTTAATTTATTCATATCACTATTTGGGTAACGGGGCGGCGCTTCACCCGCACGAGGCGGGAGCGCGAAGCGCAACCGCCGAAGTGTCGGGTGCAAGCGCGGTTCGGCGCCGCGAACCGCCCCCAACCGCGCAGGTAAGCGCCGCCCCCTGAATGCGGGGCCCAGGCCCC
>JBFMHI010000130.1 GCA_040753085.1 bacterium
CATTACAGATTATAGTGCTATGGGTTAAGTTTCATCTCCTTTTGTCCTGACAGCGTCGGCATAAGAGCTTCCCCTCCCTTGATGGGAGGGGTTAGGGGAGGGTGGTAGCTCTTTTTCTAAGGTTTTTTAGCAAGAGTAATAATATTGCCCGCCAATTTCACCCTCACCCTATCCCTCTCCCCTCAAGGGAGAGGGAATTTTGCTTTGTCTCCCAACTAACTGCTTAACTTAGTTTTGAGTAGTTACCAGATACCTAACTTAAGAGCTGCAGTATAGTTTGAGGCTTCAAGTTAGCCTGAGCCAGCATAGCTGTCCCTGACTGGGAAAGTATCTGATTTTTCACAAAATCACTCATCTCCATAGCCATATCCACGTCACGAATCTGTGATTCAGCGCTGGTCATATTTTCTTCAGATACCCGGAGGCTTTTGATCAGATGCTCTAAACGGTTCTGATAAGCCCCCAAATTGGCTCGCTGAACCGAGATCATATCGATGGCTTCCTGAAGTTTCTGGATCGACTCTTCGGCATTTTCCCGGGTGGTGACCCCGCTTTCTTTTAATCTGTCTATCTTCAGGCCGGCCGTAGATAGGGTCTGGATATACATGCTCATCGTCTGGTATTCATTGGCCCCGATATGGAGAACGAGACTTCCCTTCCAGGTGGGTGAGTCAACTTTAGGCGGTTCCACCTTGCCTGTAGGGATATTGGTCTCCGTAAAGAAGCCAAAACCAACGGTTGATTCTATCTCGATCAGGTCCAGGTCTTCTCCCTCTATATCAGAACGGATAATAAACTGATCGGTTACATTATCATAAGTAATGGTGGCCGCAGCTTTATTGGAGCTATTAATATCCTCCATGAAGCCGGCGACCGAAAGATAGTCTTCTATCTTGAATTCGGCCCCGTTGATGACTACCCGGCCGCCAATCTGATGATCGAAATTATCCGGTCCAAATCCCTTAGCCAGATTGATAAACTTGTCGGCTCCCTCGGTTATCTCCCTCATACTGATTTCAGTGGCCTGTCTGGTCGGAGCCAGATAACGGCGGCGGGTAATGTTAACCTCGGTCAGGAATCCCACGCCCCCCTCTTCATTCTCGGTAATGACGAGATCTTCTTTGGGATTATCACTCTTGATAGTGAACTCATCATAATCTTTATCGTAGGTGATAGTCGCCTTGGCTTTCTCCGAGGTATTAACTGCCTCCATAAAATCTTTTACGGTGGCGTAATCATCGAGGCGAAAGAGCACCCCGTTAATAGTGACTGTTCCGGTAGGTATATTATCAAATCCGGCCGTAGACCAGGACTTATTGAGGTCAATAATATTCTCGGTTCCATCAGCCACTTCAAAGCGGGAAACTCCACTGGCGTTAGGTCCGGGAGGGGGGGTAGTGCCTGAAGTAAGATGGGTGGCCGCAAAGAAGCCGTTGGTCGAACTCGATTGATAAAGCCGGATGTAGGCCTGAGAGATATCGCTTTTGATGGTAAAGCGATCCTTATCCGGATCGTACTCCAACGTTACCGCGGCCTTCTCAGACTCGTTGATGGCGGCCATAAGCTCGGCCGGCGTATTAAAATCAGCCAGACTGAAAACCTCACCGTTAATAGTTACATTCCCTTCGGGGAGAATTTCAAAGCCGGCCCGATCCCATTTGGCATTGATATCCAACTGGCCGGCCGCTTTGGTCGCTACGGGATTGATGCTTTTAAGGAAGGCCTTGGAAAGCGGTGATTCGGGAGAGAAATCCCCTCGAAAGAGCTTCAGGGTGTTGAATTCTATGGACTCAGACATCCGGTCGATCTCGGATAAAATCTGATCCATCTCTACTTGAATCTGGGCCCGGTCAGAATCAACATAGGTTCCGTTAGCCACTTGAACGGATAGGGTCCTCATCCGTTGGGTCATTACCTGAATCTCTTCCAGGGCTGCTTCAGCCGTCTGGATGACTGAAACACCGTCATTGGCGTTGCGAATAGATTGCTGAAGGCCTGAGACCTGGGTTCGCAGTTTTTCTGAGATAGCCAGGCCGGCCGCATCATCGGCTGCCCGATTAATTCGGTAGCCAGAAGAAAGTTTCTCAATATTTCGGTTAATGTTAAAATCAGTATCTAAAAGGTGTCTGTGGGCGTAAACGGCACTGATGTTATGAATTATACTAAGATTTCCTACAGCCATAATTACTCATCCTCCTTGATCTCTTTATCTTAATCCTCCCTGATTAAGATGTCCCTCCCCCTTCTATCATTGCAACTGCTTAGGCATTAATTACCTGAGTAGTTACCTGTCATTATCACCTCCTTAGTCATAAATACCATTACCTTGAAGTCAAGGGGTTAAGGGCTCAAGCGCTGCAGGGCACTTAAACCCTTAGGTCTAAGGTTCTATGAATATCTCCTAAGGCATCCGAACCCTCAACTCCTTGCCTTCGCCTTGGTTAATTGCCCAATAAAAAAGGCTTATCTTGATAAGAATGTTTATTCTTACCAGGATAAGCCTTCTTCGCCCTTTAAGGACACTATCTATCTCTTAACCGGGCTCCATCCCCTTACTAATAAACATCCTTGTTAATATCACCTCCAGTTTTTTAAAACTTTTTGTCTCGGCTGCCCTTTATTTACGCCCATAAAGGTAGCAGCTACCCACTCACCCTCGTGGTAAAATTTAATAATCCGCTCTTAATGTCCTCCAATGATTCAAAGACTCGCCCTGGGCCCGAAATTTTAGATAGCTTAAATAGCTTATATGCCTCATGGCTATTTTTAACAGAAACTCTTCTATCTTCTTCTGAGCCCGTGTCATCGTCATCTTCTCCTTGTCTACATCTACCACCTCTGTTTATTATATCGGCAAATACCAGGAGAAGGTTTAGCCCTATTTTTAGTCTGGCCATGTTACCAAAGCGTCAATTGTTCCTCTTTTGGCTCGGCTTTTTTAGCTTTACGGGATGGTATATCTAATTGTTGGGTAAGATGGCCAGGGATATCAGCTAAAAAAGGTGACGGCTGTTGCACCTGCTTCTGGCCATAAAGATAGCGCTGCCGGGCGTGAAATAGATAGAGATGTTTTTGGGCCCTGGTCAGACCCACGTAGAAGAGCCGACGTTCCTCCTCTGTCGATGGCGGCATTAATGATTGGCTATCCGGACCATCCAAACTCGGCACCCGGAACTCGGAACTCGAAACTGATTTAATATACGGAATAAGCCCGGCTTCGACCCCACAGATAAATACTACCGGAAATTCAAGTCCTTTGGCGGCATGGAGGGTCATCAGAGCCACGGCATTGGCCCGTTCATCAAAGGTGTCTGTCTCTCCTACCAGGGCTATCTCTTCCAAAAACATCTTGAGAGAAGTCGCCGGAGGATAACGGTTAAAAGGGGTGGCCATCGCCAGTAATTCCAGGAGAGGCTCGCTTTCCTCCGTATTTTTTCCCTCCGGATTCGTCTCTGTCAGGACCTTTCGAACCAATGCCTCTGCCTTCAGATCAGCACCGGCGGCCTTAAGTTGTTCCAGGAGAGAAGCAAATTTCCGGATGGCTTTTCTCTGGGATAATGATAAATTCCCCTGGCTCCGGAACTCAGTCAAGGTCGGTTCTTCGGCCAGAACTTGAGAGATTGCCTGGTAGAGGCTGATATGTTCAGACTCAGCCAACCCTTCCAGGGCAGTAATGGTCTGAACCCACTCGGGAAGGCCAATACTCCAGGCCGGTTTATTAAGAATTTGCAGGAGGCTGACCGAGTCTTCCGGGTTATTGATAACCTTCAGATAAGCCAGCATATCCGCCACCTCTTCCTGATCCACCAACCGCGTTCCACCCACTACCTGGTAGGGTATACCGGCTGAGGTAAAAGCTTCGGCGATGACATCCTTTTGAGCATTAAGTCGGTAAAGTACGGCAAAATCCGAAAAGCAATATGCCCTCTCCTCTCCTGAATTTATCCGGCGGCTATCTATCGACCAAAAGCTGCTTCCTCCGATCATCTTTTCAATCTCATGGACAATGCCTTTCGCCTCAGCCCGCTCGTCCCAAACAGGGCAAACCCATATTCTGGCTCCCTCTTCGTTTTCAGTCCACAATTCCTTTTCCAGCCGCTGGGAGGTTTTTTGAATTACCTTCCCAGCCACTTCCAGGATGGTTTTGGTGGAACGATAGTTCTGCTCCAACCTGACCACTTTGGCTTCCGGATAGTCCTTTTGGAAATCTAAAAAGTTTTGGATATTGGCCCCGCGAAAGGCATAGATGGCCTGATCCGCATCACCAATAACGCAAAGATTCCGGTATTTTTTACTTAGTTGTTGAACCCATTGATATTGGGCTAGATTGATGTCCTGGTATTCATCTACCATAAGATAGAGAAAACGGTCCTGACATTCTTCAAGCACCTGGGGCCTTTCTTGCCAGAGTCGAACCAGGGAAAGGATAAGGTCGTCCAGGTCCAGGGCATTATTTTCGCGAAGGCGGGTCTGATATTCTTGGTATATTTCCGGGAAATAAGGCCCAGCCGCGCTGTCAAGCTGCTCAGGGGCGATAAGCTGATTTTTGGCCTCGGATATCTTTTTTCTAAGGGATGCCGGAGATTGCTTACACTGAGGATAATGGGAGAGGATTCTTTTGAGAAGGGATAATTCTTCCCTCTGGCCGTAGATTCCAAAATCCGAGGTCCAGCCGAGGGGTGAAATGAACTGCCGGAGGAGGCGGCTACTTATGGCATGAAAGGTTCCCACGGTCAGTGCCTCCAGCCTGGTTCCCACAAGCCTTTTGATCCGCTCTTTCATTTCATGGGCGGCCTTATTGGTAAAGGTAACCGCCATGACGGCTGAGGCAGGGACCTTTTTCTCAGCTAAAAGATAAGCCAGGCGATAGGACAGGGTCCTGGTTTTACCTGTCCCGGCCCCAGCCACAATCAATATTGGCCCTTCTGTGGTTCGGACAGCCTCTTGTTGTTGGGGATTCAACTCATCGAGCAGATAGCTCATCTGTAACTACCTCAGGTAAACTACCTCAGGTAAACTACCTCAGGTAAACTACCTCAGGTAATCGGTTATCAGTTATTACCGATCACTGGATGTCTAAGCAGTTACGCTCATCTTAGACTACGCCCCGCCTACCCTGGGCACATCATTAACTGCCCGGCCTAAGATCTCATCGTGGGAATGGATCACCTTCTGGTTGGCCTCGTAGGCCCGCATGATATCAATCATCCTGACCATCTCTTCCACGATATTAACATTAGACATCTCCAGGTGTCCCTGTTTAATCTCAAAACCTTCAGTAATACCAAAGGCTTCACCTGATTCAGGGGTTGTTTCAAAGCGGTTGTAACCTACCTTGTCCAGAAAACGGCTATCCTTAAAATCAACGATCCTGAATTTAGCCGCCTCAACGGCATTCTTCCAGCCTTTAGGCTCATTCTCGGGGTTCTCCGCTATGGTGCCATCCTTCCAGACCACAAAATCTCGTTTGCTAACCTGAATCGGCCCCTTCTCTCCTAAGACAAGTTCCCCCTCGTGAGTGACTAAAAAGCCGTCTCTATTTATAGTAAAGGAGCCGTTGCGGGTATATCTCTCCTTGCCGTCTATCCCCTGGACGCAGAAAAATCCCTCCCCATAGATGGCGAAATCAAAAGTATTTTCTGTTTTTTTGATTGGTCCTTTTCTATGCTCAGTGAAGACCTCATTCACTTCAACGCCAGTCCCACACCACCCTACCGGTGGCCTGTAGTCTATGGTCCCCTTTTTGGTCACCACCACATTATCATTCATCCGATGCATAAGTATCTGAGGGAATGACTTAAAGACAGTGATGTCCCGTTTGTAGCCAGGCGTATCTACATTGGCCAAATTATTAGCGGTCACATCTTGGGCGATCTCCTGGGCCATCATGCCCATCGCACCCGTGTAAAGCCCACGAATCATCTTTATCTCCTCCTTTATTTAGCCAATAGCCAACCCAAAGGGACCAAAAGGACCAAAAGGACCAAAAGGACCAAAGGGACCAAAGGGACCAAAGGGACCAAAAGGACCAAAAGGACCAAAGGGACCAAAGGGACCAAAGGGACCAAAAGGACCAAAAGGACCAAAAGGACCAAAGGGACTATTGACTATCGCCTATTGGCCATTGGCTGTTAGCTATTGGCTATTTGGCTGGTGCCTATCGGCTATTTGGCTGTTGCCTATCGGCTATTTGGCTATTGCCTATCGGCTATTTGGCTATTGGCCCTTTATCCTCTCTATTTCGGCTCCCAGGCCACGTAATTTCTCTTCCAATTTTTCGTAACCACGATCTAAGTGGTAGACACGGCTGATTTCAGTGGTCCCTTTGGCTGTCAGAGCGGCTAAAACTAAGGCCGCGCTGGCTCGAAGGTCTGTCGCCATAACCGGTGCGGCAGAAAGAGACTTTACGCCAGAGACAAGGGCGCCATGTCCTTCGATCTTGATCTTGGCGCCCATTCTGGCCAGTTCGGCCACGTGCATAAATCGATTTTCGAAAATCGTCTCTTCAATGAGACTTAGGCCTTCAGTAACACTCATCAGCGTCATTAATTGAGCCTGCATATCGGTTGGAAAACCCGGATAAGGGAGGGTCCGGATATTAACCGGTCTTAAATCATTCGGGGCAGATACCTTGAGCCCTTCCTTACCAGACGTTACCTCTACACCGGCTTCCTGCAGCTTGGTTATAACGGCCATAAGATGTTCGGGAACAACTCCCTTGATATAAATATCGCCTTTAGTAATAGCGGCAGCAACCATAAAGGTCCCTGCTTCAATCCGGTCCGGGATGACCTTATAATCTATAGCCTTTAATTCTTTAACGCCTGTGATTTTGATCTTATCTGTACCGGCGCCGATTATTCTGGCGCCTGACTGATTAAGGAAATTGGCCAGATCCACCACCTCCGGTTCCTTGGCTGCGCCGGCAATAACTGTCTCTCCTTTAGCTAAGACAGCGGCCATAATTAAGTTCTCTGTCGCCCCCACGCTGGGGAAATCAAGATATATCTCACTTCCTTTAAGTTCAGCCGCGGTGAGATTTACATAGCCACCACTCAGTTTTATATTTATGCCTAATTTAGCCAATCCTTTTAAATGCAAGTCTATGGGCCGGGAGCCAATGGCGCATCCGCCGGGCAAAGAAACCCTGGCTTTACCAGTCCGGGCCAGTAAGGCACCCATCACCAGAACCGAAGCCCGCATGGTTTTTACCAATTGATAAGGGGCTTCATACTGATCGCAAATGCCCATATCAATGAAGGCCATTGAAGGGTTGGGCCTCTCTATTTTTGCTCCCAGAGTAGTCAGGAGGGACAACATAGTGTCTATGTCTTTGAGATCGGGAAGATTGCTAATAGTGGCAGGACCTGCGGAAAGTAAAGAGGCGCATA
This sequence comes from bacterium, assembly GCA_040753085.1. Lineage (NCBI taxonomy): Bacteria > bacterium. The sequence goes on from JBFMHI010000130.1 coordinate 7,392, forward strand.
GAATCGGTAAGGCAGCGTTTTTTGAACCGCTCATTTCAACCGAACCGGTAAGAGGCTTACCGCTGGTAACAAGAATTTTATCCATGGTTCCCTCCCATTACTATCTATTTCGACCAATTAAACTAAAATCTTTAAATATTTTTCTTGAAAGAGGCTTTACGTTGTGATATAATTTCGATGCTCGATGCTCGATGCTCGATGCTCGATGCTCGATGCTCGATACTG
>JBFMHI010000131.1 GCA_040753085.1 bacterium
TTCATCAAGGCAGGCTCTTGTTTACCCCATCCTTTTACCCAATTTGTGGGTAAGGATAAGCATCAAGGGAGAGGGAATTTTGCTTTGTCTCCCAACTAACTGCTTAACTTAGTCTTGAGTAGTTACGTGGCTAAGTAGTTACCGCCCCTCAAACACCGGCCCGATAGGCATAATGAAGGGCTTTTATCATATCTCTATAATCATCGAAGGAAATTGCCTCATATTTAAGGAGGGCAAAACAGGCCTCAGCGCTTCGATTCAGCATTACGGCAATTTTATTCTCGGTCTGTCTTGTTTCCTGGCTGACTAAAGAATCCTTAAACCAGTATATAGACTCAGCCAGTCTATCAGTTATATCCTTCAATTTTGGGACCCGGTAATAGGCAGCAATTTTCTTATGCACCGCCTGAGCCGCTTTCCTGGCCTCTTCTGAGTCTATTGTACTATAAAAACTCTTTTGAGGCAGCATTAAATTATGAAGGTCTTCTTTCAAGGTGATCTCATCAACCGACTTTATTCCAAGCACATTTAGTTCCAAGGGGATGGACGGATAGACCACCTTGCCGATGGCATTATTCCAGCCAATGAGGGCCAGCCTTTCTTTATTCAATACAAAGGTGAAGGTTATTTGATAAGGTTTCTTGAGTGGCAAAAAGAAATCGAAAATCCCCAGGCATCGATAAGAATAGGGCTTTCCTTTTGTTTCTTCCCTTTGAATCAGTGGAAGTTGAGTATCCGGTCGCGAAAAAATAACGGTGTTTTTCCTCTGGATACTTCCATCTTCTTCAAAGGCGGTTCTTTTATTAATAATCGGCACCAGACCTACCTTATCATAAAAGAATTCATAAGTAAACTCCGCCTCGGAAACAACCTTTTCTTTTACAGGCACTCTATGATCCACTGCCGGGTATACCACCGGATATGCGGCCGCCCCCTTGGCCACAACCCACATCGGCCAGGGATCAACCCCATAGGCCTTCTCTCTTTCCTTCAGCATTTCTGTAACTTGTGTATTATCTCTAAATACTTCCTTCAGCATCTGCCTGACCGCCGGCATTTGGGAAGAACCGCCCACCAGTATCAAATGACCGGCTTCCTCAGGACGAAGCCCGGCCTCATCCAGGGCATTTCTCAAGGCGCCTTCACAGTCCTTAATAATAGGCTGGGTTAGTTTTTCTAATTCACGTCTGGTCAGCCCCTCGTCTATTGGCTCACCCTCTATCATCCCGGCCACTCTGGTCTCTATTTTTGAAGACAGGGCTATTTTGGCGTCTTCAATCATCCATAAGAAATTCCGTCTTTCTCTATCTGAGGCAGCCGGAAAGACGTCACGGAGGTTTCGATTCCGCTTCATCAGGTATTCCAGGATAAGATAATCTATATCTATGCCTCCAATCTTGAGGCTCCCCATCTTATTTAAGGCAATGAGTTCAGGCTTCCCTTTCTGGCTGGAATCAATTTTAACCACCTTTATCTCTAAGTTTCCAATCCCCATATCAAATACTACCACCGGCTGCTTCTTTGCTTCAACCTCAAGTTTACACCCTAAGATAGCTGCCAATGGCTCTTCAATAAGCTCTACCCAATCAAATACCATTTCACCGGCCATTCTCATCATTTCCCTCTGAGCCGAGCTGAAATGCCAAGGCACGGTAATAACCGCCTCCTCGGTTGTCTCTCCCATTACCTTTTCAGCGTATAGGTTTATTGTCTTAAGAAAAGCGGCCATAATCGACTCAGGCGTATATTCATTCTTCCCCAGCCTAATTAGCAGCTTACCGCCGCTTTTCATCTCGATAATGTCCTTATATCCGTTTAAAAACCTTTCTCCACTCCTTATGCTATGCCGTATCTCCCCGAAATTATATCCCATAATCCTCTTGAAGTATTGGAGAAGAAAGCCCCAAGATTTATCCTGATCATCTCTTACCTGGCCTGAGGCTTTCAGGATATTCCCGTCGGCATCAAAGCTAAGACAGGACAGGAAACCCTTCCCCTCATATCTGCCTTCTCTTTGAATCAAGGGAAAACCTTCAGTCGTATATGCTACTGCGGAACTTGATGTTCCTATGTCTAAACCTAATATTGCCGGCATATCTTTTAATATTTCGGATTGCGGATTTCGGATTTCGGATTGGGCTGAAGACCGAAGTTCAATAGCCGTCAGCCTTCAGTCTTCAGCCTATCTATCTAATCAGTAAACGGCCCAAATGATGAACAAGGTCGAATCATTTCAGGAATAATAGTCCCAGAACACCCAGCGCCCCCATGAAAATAAAGGTAGGGATAAGAATAGTAAATATCCGATTGAGCTTTCTTAACTTATCAATATCTTCCCGTTGTAGATACTTACTCATTAGAATCACCTTAATCGATGCTCGATGCTCGATCCTCGATGCTCGATCCTTGATACTGGACACCAGATCCTTTACCATCATCGAACATCGAACATCCAGCATCGAGCATCCAGCATCCAGCATCGAACATCGAGCATCGAGCATCGAGCATCCAGCATCCAGCATCCAGCATCCAGCATCGAACATCGAGCATCGAGCTATGTAGCTTTTGGGAAATACTCCATCAGTATGCCCTTATAGTATTCTGCCTGCCTTCTGGCCGCCTCCTGATCCTGACTTTTTTCAATAAAAGCAATATGCTCATTTACCATTCTTCTAAATTCATCCTCGCCCGCCGCGTGTATTCTTTTAACAACTTTCGTCTTAAAGAGTTCAAAAACCTGCTCATCGTCGGTTATAACCTCTATTCCTTGATGGTCAACCGACCAACTGCTGCGGATTCCAATAGAGTCGACATATCGAAAGATAAATCCCTCTTTGGTAACCTCAAAGATATCCGATTCTTTTCGGTCTCTACTTGAAAAAAGGTCCAGCGACAACTTCAAAAGCTTTTCCGCATCTTGTTTCCGACGCTCTAAGGTTATATCAAAATGAACCCGGCCACCCTTGCGGCTATGCAGCTCATACAGGTCTTTGGCGGCTACCTCTCGATATTTCTTTTCAAATATCTCAGAGATGGACAAGTTCTCATCCATATGGAGCAGGCCCTGTTCGGTATAAAAAATTAACAGATGGTCCATCTCCGGCGTCCGAATTATCTTGGAAAAGGATATCCGGTTCTGAGAAGCGGCATCTGAAAGTATGGCCTCTAAAGATTTGAGATTAGGCATAGAGACCTCGTCATTTCCACAAAGGAAATTCGGGGGTCGGTGTAAATTAACCAGCTCACCTGAAAGTCCGGTGTAGGGGAGGGCCCTTTTAGCAATAAGGACCAAAGTGCCTCTATCCAGCTTTTTCTGGATATCCCCAGCGATATTAAACCCCCGGATAAACTCCAGAGCGGCTCGCTGAAAAGATCCGGTAAGCCTTAAGATAATCTCATCCAGGCCATGTTTCAAGAAATCATGCAACGGCTCCTGCCTTGACACCTTACCTTCCTGAACATCGAAGATATCGCTGTAAATATGCCGCCATTTATGAGCACTTATCGAAGCAAACTTTCCCCTGATGACCCTTATATCTTCTTCTACATCATCTCTTTCATTATTGGCAATTATCTCAACGCTTTGCTCTTTCAGAATACCCTTAGACGCCTGCTCTCTACGTTCTTGCAGCTTCACCACCGAGGTGTTAAGTTTTAGGCTCATTTCCATGATTTCCTGCTTGAGGGTATTAACAGACGTAGCCTTGTCGCTGGAAGGCTGAACCCTCACGCCCAGCAGCTCTCTTAACTCAGCCAATACCTTCCGGCCTCGAAAGTCCCTTATACTTTTAAGGATGCCCATCAGATAATGATAACAATCATTAAATACTCGTTCCCTCTTCTGTTTGGAAACCTCTTTGGTCTTAAAGCTCAAGGCAATCCATAAATCCACGTTAGTCTTTTCTTCAATCTCATCCATATAAAATGGGGTGATGGACGGATATCTCGAAGGCATTCTCTGAATTTCGTTATCTATCTCCTGATCCAAAACTTCCAGAAAGTAATCTACATCGGCCAGGTTTTTGATATGATCGATCCGCTGAGTCATGGCCTTTTCTAAGGCATCAATGCAGCTCTTCTTGAAAACAGCCAGTTGATTGGTTATGATTTTGTCACACTCGGCTTCTTCCTTGAATTTGAGTAATATACCCCCCAGGTCGATATCTTCATAGAGCTTTCTTACCGGAACAGTCATCAATTTGGGACGTTGTTTATCAAATTGCTCCTTGATATCACTCTCTATTGCTCCGCCTGGCTTTTTGGTCAAAAAAGGCATACACTCACTCAATATCCTCTCCCAGACAGACCTGGCTTCCGTTTCAATCTTGGTATGGTCAAGATCATCGGGATTTCCCTGCCACGTCAGGCATAATTCTTTGGTCATATCACATGCTACCGCCTCGGATATTCTGTACTTTGGATACCAAATAGCCGATATGCCGCAACTGGCAAAGCATGGCATATGTTCATTTTTATTGGGAAGGCCGGCATTAGTAAACCCTCTAAAGTCTGTTCTAATCTCTTCTTTTCTTGAATATAGATTCCCAATGGCCTCGGTAAAAAGCACCAGGGCCACCATATGATTCAAGCCGTCAAGGTCAGGCTCTCGCCCGTCTTGCTTCCAGAAGGTTCCTCCCTGTCCGGTGCAACTGGTCAGATAGGTGTAATCGAGGGGTGTATCGTTTGATCTTACCTTTATCCGGTCAGGAAGGATCGCTTCATAGATAGACCATGGATGAGAATAAAAATCAATTTCATGTATGGTGGCCCAACAATTGGCCGCCCATTTGTCTATGTCAGGATACCCCCCACGGCTTAACATCTTTTCATCCAGAATGGTGAAGATACCCTGGATACTTGTGCTCAATCTATTGGCATAATTGGCTGCCCATAGTCCAAAAAGGTGCCTTATATAATAAGCCACATCAATGAGCATCCCGCTGCAGGTTCCCCCACATAAGGAGCCTACTATATATATGTTCGGAATAGTCCCTATTACGTCCTCAGTCAAACTAACCTTTTTGTCAACTTTTTGATAATATTCCCTGAGCAGCTTTATGGTGCTCCGAATATTAGTGTTATTGGTAACCTTAGCCTTGCCGTCATTTAAGGCCTCGGTGCATTTCGACCAATTTTCCCAAAGACATAATCTCCCGGCTTGACGTATGTTGCTGGCGCCAAGGGTAAAGTTGTTCCCCGGAATGTCAAGGATGGCCTCATCCAGCCAATCTTCCAGGTAAGGCTTTTCATTCTGCATGAGCGCCTCCTTTATCTTCAGGGTGGAGTTAATGGTAAGATAGACCATCTCAATCTCATTTTTTATCCCTGGAGAAACAACCGGGGTGTGGGATTGATTTGTTTCTATCCCAATATACTTAAAAATAGGGAGACATGGAACTCCATACTCTTCAAGAACAAGGAGTTGAAGATGCTCTAAAATGTCTGTTCCCGTGCTCCCTAACCCAATAAATATAGAAGGATTTATCATTTCTTTCTCCGTAACTGTTCAGGGGGAAAATAGGAGTTGAAAGTTGAGAGTTGAGAGCCGAGAGAAGAGACCTCTTCGTTTTTCAGTCTCAACTCTCAGCTTTTATAATCATCCTAGTGCCTTGTCAAGCTTGCTTTAATGGGTTCGTCTTTTGTAAGGGTAACCCTTATGATTGCTTATTTGGGTAATTATTTAACCCTTCGGCATAAAGACAAGCACTAACAGATGACTTCTATCTTGACAAGGCTGTAGGGGCACGTTGCAACGCGCCCCTACAGTAAGGGCGATTCGCGAATCGTCATTGCAAAAGGAGGAGGTAGGGGCGAATAATTATTCGCCCCCACTAAAGAGACTCTACCCATAAATACTAACGTGACAAGACACTAGTAACTACTCAGGTAGTAGATAGGCTGAAGGCTTTTAGGGACAGGCTACATAGTTACTCATCCTATAGTAATGATCGATCCGGTAGGACATTTAGCCACACAGGCTTGGCAGCCGGTACATTTCTCGTAATTGATAAAAGCCAGGAAGTTCTCGACGGATATAGCCTCCAATTCACATGCCTTGACACAAAGCTTACAGGCAATGCAGCCTATGGCGCAAATTTTTTTCACGGCCGGACCTTTATCTTGAGAATTACAGGCTACCACTACTTTCTTTTCTTTGGGTGATATTCGGATAACCCCTTTCGGACAGACCGTGACACATTTTCCACAACCAGTGCAAAGGGTTTCATCTACTCTTACTGAATGGCCCTCTAACTTGATGGCCCCAAAATGACAAACCCGAATACAATCACCCCGTCCCAGGCAGGCATAAGCACACAGTTTATCTCCTCCGCCCATCAGGACCACGGCCTGACATCCCTGGGGACCTACATACTGGAACCTGGCAGGTGCTTCGCCTTTGAATCCGCAGGCGATTCGGGCTACTTCCACGGCTTTAGCCTCTACGGTCACGCCCAGAATTTCACCCACGGCGCAGGCGACTTCGTGGCCACCAGCCTTACAGCCGTTCGGCTCAGCTTCGCCCCCGGCTACTGCCTTGGCAAATCCAGGACATCCGGCATACCCGCATGCACCACAATTGGTTCCTGGCAAGGTCTCCAAGACAGCTTCTACCTTCGGGTCAACTTCCACTACAAAAACCCTGGAGGCAACTCCCAGGCCTAAGGCGAAAATAAGACCCAGTCCTCCTATACTGAGGGCCGCAATCAGCATAAATCTATTCCTTTCTCATTTACATCTTAACCAACCCGGAGAACCCCATAAAGGCCAGGGCAAGCAATCCGGCCGTAATCAGGGTAAGGGGCGCTCCCTCCATAGACTTAGGAACATTACGCAATTCCAACCGTTCCCTGACACCAGCCATAATAACCATGGCCAGGGTAAAACCTACACTGGCCCCTAAAGCAAAAATAATACTCTGCACCAGGCTGTACTGGTTCTGGATATTAAGTATAGCCAGACCTAAGATAGCACAGTTAGTCGTAATAAGCGGCAAAAATATCCCCAGGGCCTCATATAAGATGGGCACCATCTTGATCAAAACAATCTCCACTAATTGAACCAGAGAAGCAATAACAAGGATAAAGGCGATGGTTTGAAGATAGCCCAAGTCGTTTGGGTCCAGGAGATATCGCTGGATGGCCCAGGTAACCATAGAGGCCATCGTCATCACAAAAATAACGGCCAGCCCCATGCCGGTAGCCGTCTCTACCTTCTTAGAAACCCCCAAAAAGGGGCATGTCCCCAAAAACCTGACCAACACAAAATTATTGATTAAAGCCGTGCTGATAAAAAGCAGGATCAATTTAGCGGCCATCTAAAACCCCCCTCCTTAAGACCGTCTTCCGTGTCCGTTGTCCGTGACCATTACTTTACGGACACACTAACCAGACACGTCCCACCGTTCCTCCTATCGCTATCCCATCTTCATCGGATCGGGATAAAATCTTCTTCCGTAACCGTTCAGGTATAGCTGCACGGATTAGCACGGATAAATAACACAGGACAGAAGGCGGAAGTGTAGGGACAGGGCTTGTCCCTGTCCGTGCTTGTCCATGTCCGTTCCGTAGACGGACAACC
>JBFMHI010000132.1 GCA_040753085.1 bacterium
CTCCCATCAAGGGAGGGGAAGCTCTTATGCCGACGCTGTCAGGACAAAAGGAGATGAAACTTAACCCATAGCACTATAATCTGTAATGAGCTTACTTTTTTAACTTGATTTTGAGTAGATACTTAAATTGTAACTGCTCAGGTGGATAGACTGAAGGGGGAAGACTTTTAGGGACAAATAAGGAGGGGGAAAGCGATGATCAATGCCTATTCTTTTGGTTCCATTACTATTGACGGTAAACATTATTCTCACGATGTGATTGTCTATCCTAACCGGGTCGAGGCCAATTGGTGGCGGCAGGAGGGACATGGGCTATGTCCGGCTGATATTAATCAGGTTATGGTTGAGAAACCTGAGATCTTGATCATTGGCTGCGGGGCATCAAGCTGCCTTCGTGTCCCGCCAGAAACCAGAAGATACATTGAATCTCAGGGGATCAAACTGATGGCCCTACCAACGACTCAGGCCTGCCAGGAATTCAATCGGCTTCTGAAAGAGCAGAAACGAGTAGTGGCCGGACTCCATTTGACCTGTTGATTAGTTTCGAGTTTTGGGTTAGGAGGGCGATGGGGGAAAATCGACCTGCAATTTTTCGACCTGTATGGTTAGCTTAACCTTACTCACATCTTTTAAAAACCACGAAGCACACGAAGAACACGAAGAATTACAGAACAAATCTTTTAATCCCATTTACCTTACCCTTAAATTACTTTCTTCGTGAACTTCGTGTTCTTCGTGGTTTATTTTTGCTTTTCCCTACCAATCATACAGGTCGAAAAATAATGTAATTAATTTATGCACCGAAGGTGCAAAGGAATTTTAGCCGTAGGTTTCAACCTACGGAATATTAGATTGAAAATTGATTAAGCCCCGCAGGGGCGAAGGAAAAAATTTCGACCTGTGAAATAGGTTTATACAAATATCCCCCAATAGAGGGTGAGAAGGTGAGAAAGAGAATAAACAGGTCGCTCCTCTGGAGCTAATTTGTTATGAGAGATATATTCTACAAACATGTCGCTCCTCTGGAGCTAACCTGAATAAAGCTCCGTAGGAGCAATCTGTTTGTAGCAATTTCGCAAAAGCAATATATTTGCAGCTCCATAGGAGCGACCTGTTTTTAGTAGGAGAGCTATCTATATCTATGGAAAGTTTCTCGTCTCTTATTTAAACCTATTTCACAGGTCGAAAAATTTTGCCAATGGGGGTGAAGGAAAAGCCTGTCCTGGCGACAGGCCAGGGTTTGTGGTGTGTAGAGGCTAATAAAATCAACGCTCAATTTTATCCGAGAGCGTTCCTGAAATTGAAAGGAGGAGAGATAAAATGAAGCGAGAAGTTGAATACTTTGAAAAGCCCGGCCCGGAAAACACTGAAGCCTGTCTGGAGATTATGGAGGGTGTAGTTGAAGAGGGCTATCGTTACGTGGTCGTGGCTACCACCTCAGGTGAAACAGGCCTGGCCGCCGCGAAAAGACTGCAAGGCCGAGGAATAAATCTGGTGGTAGTTACCCATTCGGCTAATTTCAAAGGCCCTAACGTAGAGGAAATATCCCCGGATAAAAGGAAAGAAATCGAGAGCCTGGGAGCCAAAATCTATACGGGAACCATCCTTACCCATTCTTTAGAAACTGCCTTAGCGGCCAAGTTTTCCGGCGTCTACCCCACCACCCTGATTGCCCAAACCTTGAGAAGATTTGGAGAAGGACTTAAGGTCTGCTGCGAGATTGTTATGGAGGCAGTGGATGCCGGTCTTATACCGGAAGGTGAAGTAGTAGTAGCCGTGGGCGGAACCGGTCGGGGAGCAGATGCGGTCTGTTTGATCAAATCCGCGGCTTCTAAGAGATTCCTGGATTTGAAAGTGACCGAGATTTTGGCTAAACCAGGATAAAGAGTTGCGAATTGCGGATTGCGAATTGCGGATTGCGGATTGAAGATTTGTAACTACTCAAAACTAAGTTAAGCAGTTAGTTGGGAGACAAAGCAAAATTCCCTCTCCCTTGATGGGAGAGGGATAGGGTGAAGGTGAAATTGGCGGGCAATATTATTACTCTTGTTATTTCACCCTCCCCTAACCCCTCCCATCAAGGGAGGGGAAGCTCTTATGCCGACGCTGTCAGGACAAAAGGAGATGAAACTTAACCCATAGCACTATAATCTGTAATGAGCTTACTTTTTCAACTTGATTTTGAGTAGATACGAAGATTTTAAATCCGAAATCCGAAATCCGAAATCCGAAATAATGCGGCCTGTGCAAACCAATTAACCACAGATTGCACTGATTGTATATTTTTTGTAACTACTCAGGTGAATAGGCTGATGTCCATCAATTTTTCTTGACATATTCGGTTGCCAAGGGTATAATTGAACCTATCTTCTGTCTGGTCCGGAGGGCTATCATGCGATCAAGATTTGAACGTGGAGAAATTCGAAACTCGACGAGCCGCAAGCAGGTGCTCCGAACTCGAGACTATCTCTGGTTAGGGTTTATTCTTCTCTTAATGACCGGATGTGCTGGGGGATGGCGAGAAATAAGAGAAGATTATGTAATAGAAAATAATTACGGAGTCAGATGTATCCGACTTGGTCTTTGGAATGATGCCCTGATCTGGCTGGAGAAAGCCAGAGATAAAAAACCGGAGAAGGCTTCTATCCACAATAACCTTGGTGTGGTTTACGAATATTTTGGCCAGTTGGAAGAAGCCGGAAGAGCTTATGAAAAGGCGGTTGAGTTGAGTGGAGGGAAAAAGGTATATCGAGAAAATCTTCAGGCCTTTATAGAAGACAGAGGACAGAAGACAGAGGCAGAAGACAGTAGATAGTGGGCGGAGAGGTTGGTGGGGTTGAATGAGATGAAACTCAACAATACTCCAGGAAAAAGCTGGACATTTGGAGTGAGATATGGTATACTCTGCCAGTATACTGATCGCACTTAGGTTTTGGGGTGATAAGACACCAGACCACCAAATTTCATAAACTGAAAGGGGGAACTGAAAATGCAGGAGAAGAAACAAAATGAACTGGGCTCTATCTGGATAAGTAACGAGGTGGTGGGCACCATAGCCGGGTTGGTGACTACCGGGATAAAGGGGGTAGCCGGCATGAGCGGTGGTATTATAGAGGGGCTGGCGAAGAGATTGACCGGGACTCAATTGATGAAGGGAGTCAAGGTTGAGGTCGGAGAGAAAGAGGCTGTACTGGATATATCTATCATTGTTGAATATGGCGTCCGGATTCCGGAAGTGGCCTGGCAAATACAGGAAGCCGTTAAAAGAACGGTAGAGAATTTGACCGGCCTCTCGGTGGTCGAAGTAAATATCCAGGTCGAGGGAATCTATATTGAGGAAGAAAAAGAGTCGCCTCCAAAAAAGAGAGTAAGCTAAAACTGAATGCGGACTGCGGAGTTCGGATAGATAAGCTGAAGGCTGAAGGCTGAAGGCTGAAGGCTGAAGGCCAATCATCTACTCTCCGCATTTATTCCTAACAGTCTTCAGCCTTCAGCCTTAAATGAATAATCCGTAATCTAAAATCCGAGATTGAAAAAGGGGGTTGGAAAGATGAATCTTGCTTACCGGGTTAGTGTAGCCCTGTCAATAATGATCCTGTTTGTCATTGGAGCCGGATTGATAGTTGTATCTTTGGAATTTATTACCCCTGAAATAATCACCTCTTTCTGGCAGAGTCCAACCAGTAAAGATGCCCTGGCCTTAATCGGTCTTATCCTTTGGCTGGTCTGTCTTTTGGTTATACACACCGACTATAAGCTTACTCAGCAGGAAAAAGAAGGGGTGATTCTTCATAATCCACTGGGAGAAGTGAAGATATCCAGGACCGCCTTAATAGAAGCTATCCAACAGGTTGGCACAAAAGAACCTTATGTGAAAGAAATAAAGCGGACACGAATTAAATCTTCCCGAAAGGGGTTAAAGGTTCTTTTAAAAGCGGTGATCTGGACTGAAATACCTGTGCCTGAGGCAATGGCCACACTCCAGGAAAAGATTAAAGCCTACCTGGAAGGACTAATAGGTGTTCCTAAATGTCAAGAGGTGAGGGTTCTGGTAGTCAAAATCCTGCATACAGAATGGGCTCGACAAAGGAGTAATAGAGAGATTGACTGAAGGAGGGGAGAACTATGGATAATTTGAAGGAGAAATTTATGGAGTTGTTAGCGGCTTATCCGGGTATGGTTATTGGGGGGGGAGTCGGTTTACTGGCGGCGCTATTCGTGCTCACCTTCGGAATTTTTAACACCTTGATTTTAGTGGTGTGTGTTGGGGGAGGCTTAGTGATCGGCAAGATGCTGATGGAGAAATAAACTGGAAAGAGAGGTATCTCGGATCATTGATGCCCATTTAAACCAATCCGCCATCCGTCATCAGGGGGTCTATCGGATCATTGATGCCAATTTGAACCGGGCCAGGGAAGGGATAAGAGTAGCGGAAGAGGTGGCCAGGTTCATTATTAACTCGCTTCCTCTTAGTCAAGAACTTAAGGAAGCCCGGCATGAGATCAAGCGAATATCCGGAGCCTTTCCTAACATAAAGCTCCTTGAGGCTCGAGAAAGTGAGCACGATGTGGGACGATCAGTCAAGATGGAAAATGAGGGGCGAGGAAATTGGGAAGAGATAGTGCGGGCCAATCTGGGCCGGACTCAGGAAGCAATCAGGGTTCTGGAAGAAACCAGTAAAATTGGCTGTCCAGGTGCAGCTCCTGAATTTGAAGGACTTCGTTTTAGATTATATAATATAGAAAAGAAGCTGATACAGATTTTGACCAGAGGCCCCCTTAGTATCGGGGGCCTTTATGCTGTTCTGGATGACGGGGTCTTTAAAAAAGAGGCTATGTTGGAGGCCGCCCGAGAAATGATGGCCGGGGGGGCAGGGGTGATTCAGCTTCGGGGAAAATCAATGACTCCTTCTGAGCGGGTAAAAACAGGGGAAGACCTCCTCCGGCTGACAAAGGCGGCGGATATTCCCCTCATTATAAATGACGACCTGGCTACAGTCCTGGCTATTTCGGCTGATGGGGTTCATCTGGGACAGGAGGATATGCCTCTTCCTCTGGCCCGAAAGATCCTGGGTTATCAATATATTATCGGCTGTTCTACTCATTCTCTGGCCCAGGCCGAGCAGGCCGCGGCCGAAGGCGCCAACTATATCGCCGTAGGTCCCATCTATCGGACCTCTACCAAACCGGAAGCCGGTGAACCAGTAGGGATTGAGCTTATCAGGAAAATCAGGCAGACCGTTAGTCTCCCTTTAATTGCCATTGGTGGCATCTGTGAAGATAACCTGGCTGAAGTAATTGAAGCCGGGGCTGATGGAGCCGCCGTTATATCTGCCCTGGCTGAGGATACAGCCGTATCTGCCAGGAGGCTTTCCAAACGGATTGCCTCTCTTCAAGGTAGTACCCTGTCAGATTTGATTTGATAGGTTGGTCTCTTGTAGAAGCAATCTCCCTCAGCCTTCAGCCTATTTACCTAAGTAGTTACCTGTGCAGGGAAGATGAAACAGAGATGGAACAATCCGAAATCCGAAATCCAAAATCTAGAATTTACCCTACCCAGATGAAGCAAGCCAAAGAGGGGATTATTACCCCTGAGGTGGAAAAGCTGGCTAAAGTCGAGGGTTGCTCTTCATCTCAGCTTTCCGCCAAAACGGCCTCGGGCAAGGTAGTTATCCCTTTTAATATCAAGCACCGACCTTCTCAACCCTGCGCCATTGGTGAAGGGTTGAGGACTAAGGTAAATGCCAATTTAGGCACTTCACCTGAGGCAGGAAGTCTGGGAAGTGAACTGGCGAAGGCGGAGGTGGCCCTTTCGGCCGGGGCCAATACCTTAATGGACCTCTCTATTGGTGGAGATACAGGTCAAATAAGACGGGCCATCCTGGAAGCCACCCCTTTACCCCTGGGCACCGTCCCTATTTATGAGGCGGCCTTGAAGGCCGGGGAGATTACTCAAATGACCCCGGCGGGCATCCTGGAGACTATCAGGTCTCAGGCCGAAGAGGGGGTTGATTTTATGACTATCCATGCCGGGATAACCCTGGAGGCGGCCGGGCGGCTGTCAACCGGAAACAGGATTATGAGGGTAGTCAGCCGGGGGGGGGCAATCTTGCTTAAGTGGATGAGACATCATCAAGCCGAAAATCCACTCTACGAACATTTTGAGGAGGTGTTAGACATCCTGGCCCAATATGATGTGACGATAAGTTTAGGTGATGGGCTTAGACCGGGCTGTTTGGCCGATGCCTCAGATGAGGCCCAAATTCAGGAGCTAATCACCCTGGGTGAATTGACCAGAAAGGCCTGGGCCAGGGATGTTTCAGTCATTATTGAGGGGCCGGGCCATATGCCTATCGATCAAATTGAGGCCAATGTCCTTTTACAAAAACGTATTTGCGGCTCGGCGCCTTTCTATGTCCTGGGCCCTTTAGTTACCGATGTGGCCCCTGGTTATGACCATATTACAGCGGCCATTGGCGGGGCAGTGGCTGCCCAGGCTGGCGCGGATTTTCTTTGTTATGTTACCCCAGGTGAACATCTCAGGCTCCCTACCCCTGAAGACGTGAGGGATGGAGTCATTGGAGCCAGGATTGCGGCCCATGTCGGAGATATAGCCAAAGGTATTCCAGGGGCGATGGATTGGGACACTCAAATGAGCCGCTGTCGAAGCAATCTCGATTGGGAAGGACAGATCAAGTGGTCCATTAATCCCCAAAAGACTATGACTTACTGTGAAAGAAGACTATCGGCTGAAGGTGAGGTCTGCACTATGTGCGGTGAGTATTGCGCCCTTAAGGTGGGGCTAGAAAAGGGGTGATTAAGATGAAGGTGGAAGGGCAAATTAACCAATCCCGTCTTCTTCTGGTGCAGGGGGACATTACCAAAGAATCAACCGACGCCATTGTTAATGCGGCCAATTCTTCCCTGATGGGCGGCGGTGGCGTGGATGGGGCCATCCATCGGGCCGGGGGGCCGGCTATTCTGGAAGAGTGCAAGCGTATTCGGGCAGAAAGAGGCAGGCTCCCTACCGGTCAGGCGGTTATCACCACCGCCGGGAATATGGCGGCTAAATATGTTATCCACACGGTAGGGCCGGTCTGGGGTGGAGGCGACAAAAACGAGCCGGAGCTTCTGGCCAGTTGTTATCGGGAAAGTCTTAAGCTGGCCGCCGCCAGTGGCTGCCGTTCCGTGGCCTTTCCCTCTGTCAGCACCGGTGTTTACGGCTATCCGGTTAATCTGGCCGCTCCGGTAGCCCTTCAGACAGTGATCGACTTTCTCAAAGAAAACCCCTCTCTGGAAGAGGTTAGATTTGTCCTCTTTGATGCTGACACCTTCAAGGCTTACCAGAAGGCGATGGAGTATCTTCTCAATAAATCGGGGTAACTAGGCCTTGTCAAGTTAATATTTGGGTAACTACTCAAAACTAAGTTAAGCAGTTAGTTGGGAGACAAAGCAAAATTCCCTCTCCCTTGATGGGAGAGGGATAGGGTGAGGGTGAAATGGGCGGGCAATATTATTACTCTTGCTAAAAACCTT
>JBFMHI010000133.1 GCA_040753085.1 bacterium
ATCGCCCCTACGGGGCTTGAGATGTAGGGGTTGGCATCTCGCTATAAATATATCGCCCCTACGGGGCTAAAAGCTCACTACAGGTCGCAAGGTTTCACAAGAAAATGGACTATTTTGAACCGTCCCGGTTTGTTTTGTTTGCAAATTTTATGGTAATTCTCTAAGTTACAGATAAGCTTAGTCGTTAGTGGCGAATAGGAAGAATAGAACGATGGCGTTGCTCCTTAAAAATCTCTTGTTTACCTTGGTTGTTTCAGGCACGGTGGCAGTCTATGTGCCGTTTCTACTCGCCGAGAACCGATCCCCTACTTTGGGCGTGGTATCTGTCATTGCTTTCGCCTTGCTTGTAATGGGGGTCGCCATCTATGCTTGGTGTGTGTGGGACTTTGCTACGTTCGGGCGGGGAACGCCTTTGCCAATTGATGCACCCAAGAAGCTCATCGTGCGAGGGCTTTATCGTTATACGCGAAATCCGATGTACGTGGGCGTGCTCACAGTAATTCTATGCTGGGCCGTTATGTTCCAATCTGTGGTTTTGGTACTATATGCTCTCGTTGTTGGCACATTATTCCACCTTTTTGTTGTTATCTACGAGGAGCCCCATCTTCAACGGGTGTTTGGCAGCGAATATGATAACTACCGTAGTCAGGTGGGTCGCTGGCTCCCCAAACTTAGTCGTGGGCCAACCGCCTAACCATTGACTTGAGTGGACAGTTGCTCCCGCCGCAAAAGAAATGCCCGGGGGTGGGGTTTATGAAGATAAAATATTCAAAGGAAGTTGATATTCTTTTAATAGAGCTTAGGGACGGAACTCTTAGAGATTCGATAGATTTAAAGAAAGGTATTATTCTTCATCTTGATAATGAAGGATTACCACTTGAGATTGAAATACTTGACGCTTCCAAGATAGCAACGCTTAAAGAGATAAGTCTAATAACTCCTCAACTTTTCTCTTGACTTACTCGTTTTTATATACTATAATCCAAGATCATAAGGCTCAAAGCACTAAAAAAACATCGGGGAGGCGCTTCTATAACACTTCTTCCGAATTACCTTAAAATCAAAATTCTTATCAGTTTCTTATCAGTTTCTTATCAGTTAATTCTTATCAGTTTTATCAGTTTATCAGTTATCAGTTAAATTCTTATCAGTGGATACTGGATCCTTTACCAGCATCGAGCATCCAGCATCGAGCATCAAGTGTTTTCTAACCAAAAAGGACTGCTCATGGAAAAAACAACTTTTAGGCAAACTGTTAGTCAACAAAGTGGAGAATCACCGGCCAGGTGCCTTGGCTGTCTTAAGTGCACGGCGGGTTGTCCCCTTTACCCGTGGATGGATTATGGTCCAACCCAGGTGATCAGGCTTATCCAATTGGGACAGAAAGAGAGGCTTTTGAAAAGTTCTACTATCTGGCTCTGTGTCGGCTGTGAGACCTGTGTGGCCAGGTGTCCGATGAAGATAGATATAGCCAAGATAATGGATGCCCTGCGCGAGATGGCCCTCAAAGAAGGTTATGAAGCAAAAGAGCCTAACATCCCACTTTTTCACAACTTATTCCTCAGCTCCGTTAAAAAGAGGGGTCGGGTTTTTGAGGCTGAATTTTTGGGCTGGTATAAGCTCAAGAGCAGGGAGCTATTTAAGGATATGAAGCTGGGGATGGAGATGTTTAAGCGGGGTAAGATACCGCTCTGGCCGAGCAGGATTAAGGCCAAGGGTGAAGTAAGGCAGATGTTTAAATAGCCATCTGAAATCGGAGGTGGAGAAATGCCTGTGGTAGACCTTAAGGTGTTGGGAAAATTGACCAAGGAACAAAAGGCCGAGATAACGCGGCAATTTACTAAGACCCTTCAGGATGTGGCTGGAAAGCCGCCTGAGTATACCTATGTCATTATTGAAGAGGTCGAGCCTGAGAACTGGGGGCATAGAGGCAAGCTGTTTTCTGGATGACTTCAGATGACCGGTTCTCGGCCATCTGACTTTTGGGCTAAGGAAGGAGAAAGGACTAAACATTGAAATACGCTTACTATCCAGGCTGTTCGCTTCATTCTACCGCCAAAGAATATGATCAGACCAGCCGAGAGGTCTGCCATGCCCTGGGAATAGAATTGGCCGAGATTGATGACTGGAACTGCTGTGGGGCTACTTCGGCTCATTCTTTGGACCACCGGTTGGCCCTGGAACTTTCGGCCAGAAACATACTTTTAGCTCAAGCTGAGAGAAGCGATATGGCCATCCCTTGCGCCAGTTGTTTTAATAACCTCAAGAAAGCCAGTATTGAGCTGGAAAAGAATCCGGCTTTTGCGCGCCGGATGTCTGAAATTACAGGGGTTACTTATCATAGGAAGTTACAGGTTAAGAATCTACTTGATGTGGTGGCTGGTTTGGATGCTGATCTTATTAAATCCAAGATAGTCCGCCCTCTTAAGGGGCTTAAGGTAGTTTCTTACTATGGCTGCCTCCTCTTGCGGCCGCCTGATATGATGAAGTTTGATCATCCGGAACAGCCTGAGTCAATGGATAACCTGATGGAAGCCAGCGGGGCTGAACCCGTGCCCTGGTCATACAAAACCGACTGCTGTGGTGCCGGTCTCACCTTGACCATGACGGAGGTGGTAGTCAAACTGGTCGGCCATATATTAATCCAGGCTAAACAAGCGGGCGCCAATTGTCTGGTAACGGCCTGCCCGATGTGCATGGCCAATCTTGACACCAGGCAGGCACAAGCAGCCGAGGCGGCCGGCGAACAATTTGATCTGCCTGTCTTCTATTTTACTGAACTTTTGGGCTTGAGCTTCGGGATGAAAGGCCAGGATTGGTGGAAGAAGCACCTGGTTGATCCATCTAATCTTCTTTTCTCTATTGGGTTAGCTTAGATGTTCGCTATAATATCCCCTTGCCCCGATTGGTGATTAGGGGCATAAAGCCTGATATAAGGCCAATAGAGGTAATATGTGACCTTGATTATGAGGCAGATATGGTGATTATTGTCAGTGTTGAACGGAATAAATCAAAAAAGTCAAGAAGGATTAAGGGGTAAGATATTATGGAAGAAAAGAACTTTCTTCACAGATGTGCTCTCTGTGGAGGCAACGTTTTTAGGGACATGGATACACTCGCTGTTTCGGTAGGAGAAATTACCTTTCTCATAGAAGATTTGTGGATAGGGGAATGTGTGGGGAGAGATACCATCCGGCTGAGGCTTCCCGGCGGATCGAGGAGGGAATCCAGAAGAAGCTGAAAAGGGGAATGATTTCAGAAGAAGATTTGCCGTCTCTTACTATCACGTCAGAGCGAGACCTATTGAAAGGAGTAAGCAGATTTGAGAAGGAGTTGCTTTCGAGAGTGGAAGCGCTTGAGACCTCTGTTCAGGGGATGATATAATAGGGCACAAGGGCGGGAAGTTCACTGGAGGGAAGGATGCTGAATCAAGAATCTGTGAGAGGTGTTCCCTATTTTCGTGGTGCATTTATAATTCTCGCTGACAATGCCAATGTTAGGGAGTGATACTATCTCATGAATACGATAAAGGTAGTTCTATTGTTGGCCTCCCTATCCGGACTGCTGATGGTGGTGGGGTATTTTATCGGCAGACGTAGGGGGGTTATTATGGCCCTGGGGCTGTCTATGCTTATGAATATAGGGAGTTACTGGTATTCGGACAAAATAGTCCTGAAGATGTATAACGCCCGGGAGGTGACGGAGGAACAGTCGCCGGCTCTTTATCACGTCGTAACAGGCTTATCGGAAAGAGCAAGACTTCCCATGCCTGGGGTTTACATCATAGACAGCCAAACGCCGAACGCATTTGCCACAGGACGAAATGAGAATCATGCGGCCATTGCCGTAACCTCCGGTATTCTCAATATTCTGGACAGGGCCGAGCTGGAAGGGGTTATTGGACATGAGTTGTCCCATATCAAAAATAAAGATATGCTGATCAGCACCATGGCCGCCACCATAGCCGGTGGGGTGGTAATGCTTTCATATATGGCGCGATGGGCGGCAATCTTAGGGGACGCGGAAGGTAAACAAGGTGGGACGGTTGGACTTATCGCTACGGCCATTGTGGCGCCTATCGCCGCCACGATTATCCAGATGGCCATATCACGATCAAGGGAGTACGGCGCCGATGAAGGTGGGGCAAAGATTTCAGGGAAACCAGCGGCCCTCGCCAGGGCGCTGGCGAAATTGTCAAAGGCTTCAGGTGTGATGCCAATGGATGCGAATCCTTCCACGGCGCATATGTTTATTGTGAATCCCCTGTCGGGAGACTTCTTCCTGACTCTTTTTGATACCCACCCACCCATTGAAGAGAGAATTGATAGATTAATGAAAATGTCATCTTAACGTAGCTTATTGTTACCCACAAATTGGGTAAAAGGATGAGGTAAACAAGGATAAACCACGAAGAGCACGAAGGATACGAAGAAAAAAATATTTTATTTTGGTAATGGGTGTTATGAAATTTGTTTTATAATTCTTCGTGCCCTTCGTGTTCTTCGTGGTTTTTAAAAGATGTGGGTAAGGATAAGTTAATGTAGGAGGGAGGGGGAGATGCTGGCGCAGCGCCACAGATTCTGGAATGGCATGTGGGGCCTTTTATTGATGCATGGGAAGGGTGAGTAAGGAACAGGGGTTGAAATTATGAGTAATGAAAAACAGAAGACCGGTTCAGTATTAGTTATCGGCGGCGGCATAGGCGGGATGCAAGCCGCTTCCGACCTCTCAGAGGCCGGATTCAGGGTTTATCTGGTAGAAGAAGGGCCGGCTATTGGCGGGCGGATGTCGCAACTGGACAAGACCTTTCCGACCAATGACTGTGCCATGTGCATTATGGGACCCCGGCTGGTCGAGGTGGGAAATAGTCTGAATATTAAACTCTTGACTAACTCTGAGATTACCAGGGTAGAGGGAAGTCCTGGTAATTTCAAGATAGAGGTTTTGAGGCACCCCCGTTATGTGAGTGAAGAAAGGTGTACTGGTTGCGGCACCTGTGTGGAGACCTGCCTGACCAGGAACAGGCCCTACTTTGAGGCGGTTGAGCCCCCCGTTCATTTAGACCCGAAAGATGAAGAGCGGGTGACCGACCTAATCAACACCTATCAGGCCAAAAGTGAGCATCTTTTAGCTATCCTCCAGGATATCCAGGCCGAATACCACTATCTGCCTCAGGACATAATCAAGTATGTGGCTCAAAGGCTGAATATCCCGGTATCCAGGGCTTACGGGCTGGCTACCTACTATGCTGCCTTTAGCCTTACGCCAAAGGGCAGGCACATCATTAACATCTGTCTTGGCACGGCCTGCCATGTAAGGGGGGGAGATAGGATTATGGAGCGGTTAGAGCGTGATCTCTCTATCTCATGTGGTGAAACGACGGATGATTTAGCCTTCACCTTAGATGGAGTCCGCTGCCTTGGTTGCTGTTCTTTATCGCCAGTAATGACTATAGATGGCAAGACATACGGCAACCTAACTCAGGATGGTGTTTCCAAGATAGTAGAAAGGATTTGGAAAGAGGATCAATGAAGATACAGGGAATAGATGATCTTAATCGAATAAGGGGGGAGGGAAGAAAGAAGCTTTTCCCTCCAGAAGGAAAGATAGTCGTGGGGATGGCTACCTGTGGTCTGGCCTGTGGCGCGGAAGATGTCTTTTCTGCTTTGCTTGAGGAAAAGAAGAAGAGGCGATTGGATATAGTCATCGCTAAGACCGGCTGTCTTGGCTTCTGCCAGCAGGAGCCGATCCTGGAGATAAGGTCATCTACAAAGACAGGCCGAAGGATCTATGGGCCGATGGATGCCAAAAAGGTGCCTTCATTGATAGCCCAATGGGGCGAAGGAAAGACACCGGAAGAGAACCTCCTGGGGATAATAGAAAATGGTCAAATTAACATTGACTTCTACAGGAATCAAAAGAGGCTTATCTCTGCCAACTGTGGCCTGATAGACCCGGAAAGTATCGAGGAATATATTGCCGCTTCTGGTTACTTCTCACTTTGGAAGGTGTTTTCTACGATGCAGCCTGAAAAAGTAATTGAAGAGATTAAGCGGTCTGGTCTTAGAGGCCGTGGTGGGGGGGGATTCCCGGCGGGCAGGAAATGGGAGACCACCCGCCAGGCGCCGGGTGAGCCGAAATATGTTATCTGCAATGCTGATGAGGGTGATCCGGGGGCGTATATGGACCGCAGCCTTCTGGAGGGCAATCCGCATTCGGTCCTGGAAGGGATGATTATTGGGGCTTATGCTATCGGCAGTAGTGAAGGATATGTCTATGTGCGTAACGAGTATCCATTGGCCGTAAAGAATGTTGGTCTGGCCATTAAGCAGGCCAGGGAATATGGGCTGTTGGGTGAGGACATTATGGGATCCGGGTTTGATTTTGACATCAAGATAGTGCGGGGCGGCGGCGCCTTTGTTTGTGGGGAGTCTACGGCCCTTTTTGCCTCAATAGAAGGAAGGATCGGCGAGCCGAGGGCCAAGTATGTCCGCAGCTCGGAAAAGGGCCTATGGGATAAGCCGACTAATCTCAACAATGTGGAAACATGGGCCAATGTGCCCCTCATTATTGAAAAAGGAGCGGATTGGTATACAAAGATCGGGACGGAAAACAGCAAGGGCACCAAGATCTTTTCGCTGGTGGGCAAGATCAATAATACCGGTCTGGTGGAAGTGCCCATGGGTATTACCTTGCGGGAGATCATCTTTGACATAGGCGGCGGCCTTCCCAATAAACGCAAGTTCAAGGCTGTCCAGACCGGCGGACCTTCAGGCGGCTGTATCACGGAAAGGCACCTTGACCTGCCGGTTGATTTTGATGAGTTAACTAAAGTCGGCTCCATGATGGGCTCCGGCGGGATGATTGTGATGGATGATCGCACCTGTATGGTGGACATCGCCCGCTATTTTCTGGAATTTCTGAAGGAAGAGTCCTGCGGGAAATGTGTCCCCTGCCGGGAAGGGGTGGTGCGGATGTATGAGATACTTTCCGACATCTGTGCCGGCCAAGGCAAGGAAGGCGATATTGAATTCCTGGAAGAGCTTTCCTCGGTCATCCTGAAAGCGGCCCTTTGCGGACTCGGCAACACGGCCCCGAATCCCGTTCTGTCCACGATTAGATACTTTCGAGATGAATATGAGGCCCACATCAAAGAAAAGAGGTGTCCGGCCGGTGTCTGCAAGGCACTGACCACCTTTATCATTAATGCCGAAACATGCACGGGTTGTAGGCTTTGCGTCAAGAACTGTCCGACCAGCGCCATTACAGGTGAGAAGAAGGAGCCGCATATTATAGACCAGGCCAAATGTATCAAATGCGGGGCCTGTTTTGATGTCTGTAGATTTGAGGCGGTAGAGATCAGATAATAGAAAAGTTCGCTTTGAGTGGGGATTAAAGAAATCGTAACTACTCAAAACTAAGTTAAGCAGTTAGTTGGGAGACAAAGCAAAATTCCCTCTCCCTTGATGGGAGAGGGATAGGGTGAGGGTGAAATTGGCGGGCAATATTATTACTCTTGCTAAAAACC
>JBFMHI010000134.1 GCA_040753085.1 bacterium
GTGCTTGTCCATGTCCGTTCCGTAGACGGACAACCACAAGGGTTGTCCCTACAGCCTAAGGACAGACCCGAATCACGGACACGGCTCACGGATTTTCCGTGTTTCATCTGTGTGCATCTGTGGCTGAGCGGTTACTCTTTTTCTATTATCTCAGCCATTTCGCCTTTGTATGCCCTTACTTTATCCCTCAGGTAGGAGAACTTTACTCCCAGGATTTGAGCCGCTAAGATAGCCGCATTTTTAGCTCCAGCCTGACCAATAGCCACCGTAGCTACCGGCACCCCAGCCGGCATCTGGACGGTAGAATAAAGGGAATCCAGGCCGCCCATAGTCCGTCCCTCAAGAGGAATGCCAATAACAGGCAAGGGGGTAAAAGAAGCTATTACCCCTGCCAGGTGAGCCGCGCCGGAGGCAGCCGCAATAATAACTTCCAGACCTCTCTTTTCAGCTTCCTTAGCATACTGATGGGCCAATTCAGGGGTGCGATGGGCGGAAATAACCCGCATCTCATGTCCTATCTCGAATTGATCCAGCAGCTTAGACGTCTCTTCCACCACCGGCAGGTCCGACTTACTCCCCATAACAATTCCCACCAGGAGCTTATCTGTCTTGAGTTTCGAGTTCGGGGCACCTCCTAGCGGGTCGTCGGATTTCGAGTTCATTGGTAATTTCCTCCCGGTAATTACTCGGATAATCAGTGATCAGTGATCGGTAACGTAACTATTCAGTCTTCAGCCTTCAGCCTTCAGTCTATCTACCCTCCGCGATGAGCCGCCACGCCGGGGGCACGGTCGGCTCCACCGCCTTGTTCAGCCGACCGCTTCGTGCTCGGCTGAACGGCGCGGCGGGCTCCAACCGCCTTGCCAGTTTCAGAATTCAACGAATTCCTCGGGATAGTGGGTAAGGTCTATTTTCTCTTGCTCTGGAATCAGCCGTATGCCCCATTGGTGCATGGCCAAGACGCCGAAAAGAATCTCGATAGAAGTTCCCTCTTCATCTTTCCCGATCTCATCAACAACCATGGCGTGAGTGGATATTCGGCGACCTTCCAGTTCAGCCTCCAGGATGGCTGTCTGAGTTGTTTCTTTTACTTTTCCACCCAAAGCACTTCGGAGCGGCTTCTTGAATTTCGACGTGGTCAATAACGTGGCCACTGCAGGAACGACGTATGTATTTCGGGCCCCTGTATCAAACAGCGTCCAACATTCCCGACCATTTACCTTTATCATCTGACGTATTCTTCCCATCGCATCTCTCCTTGTTGCGTTTGTGAAGCCTAACTAATCTGCTCACAGCATTTGTCCCTAAAAGCCTTCTACCTTCAGCCTTCAGTCTATCCACCTGATCGGTAAGTGGCCTAAACGATAAACACGGCCAGAATATACTTTAGAAGCCACAAGTCACAAGTTATTCCTCCGGAAATTTGACTATTATTTCACCAGGCATAGTCATACCGTATTTATCTCTGGCTATTTTTTCAGAGGCCGCTGGATCTTCCGTTAACTCCTTTCTTTTTTTCTCCGTTTCAGCATTATTGCTTCTTAAATATATGATCTCTTTTTCAAGATGGTCTACTTCTCTTTCAAGCTGTCGCCTTTTTAAATAGCCTGCCTCTCCAAAGATAAAACTATAGATTCCACTTCCTGTGATGGCTATCACTCCCAGAATCACAACAACTTTGGACCACTTATTTTGGTTCATTACTACCTCCTAAGTACTCAGCCCTCCCTTGAAACACAGATTTCACCGATTATCCAGATTGCCCAGATTATTCTTGGATATGGAAAGAGATAGATTCCCCTTAAAAGACTTCGTCCATCGTCTTTTCCTGCATCTGATTGCATTAAATTTTATCATAAAAGATACCAGATTGTCAACAGATTATTTCCCCTTGACCAGGGTAATCGCCTCAAAATATATACTCGATGCTCGATACTCGATGCTGGATGCTCGAGGCTCAAGGCTTGAGGCTCGATGCGATTGCCCTGTAGGCTGCATTGAAAAAACTCGACCTGTACGGTTAGGTTGTAGACTACTGACGCTGAAAGCGTCGAATTTTAAATAGCCGTAGATGCAATCTACGGAAACAAATCGCAACGCTCGACCCTGCAAGGGTCGAATATTATCCATCGCCTAGAATTCAACCCTTTCAGGGTTGAGATGTTCGTAGCTGTTTCGCCTTCCGCAGGTTTCACCTGTGGTTATGTAAAATTCAAACCTTTCAGGTTTGAAGGGAATTGCTTGTAATCTCTAACCGTACAGGTCGAACTCTTTTTCTATTTTTCCTGTTTTGACAAAGTGAAGACTAAACATCCTTCGTACCCCATTATGAGTATCCACTTCGACCTCAGATAATGATAGAGCAGCCTTTGCAGCATGAAGAACAGCATAATAAGCCCTTGAAACACTATCCTCAAACAAATCTTTCTCAATTAATATCTTTGCTGCAAAAAGGGCCTTCTTTGATAACGAGTTAACTCTTTAACAGCCTTCTCATACGCTTTTTCATTCATACCGTAATTCCTTCTCGGATAATATTTTTTATAAAAGGAGCCCCCATATTATAAAGATGATTATACTCCTTTCTGTTGATGACTTTCGGAGATATACAAACTTCAGTTTCAAGAAGTATATCAGTAGCTATACCATAAACCACATCACAGATATGCCAGTTACCGCTTGATATAATTACTAACACATCTATATCTGAATCTTTCCAAGCGTCTCCACGAGCTCTGGAGCCAAACAACTTCACTTCTACAAGATTACCTACTAATGCTTCTTCAATCGCCATTCTAAATCTTTTCAGTGCCAGTTGCTCCCTTTTATTTAGTCTCATTTTAACCTAATCTCCCTATTTCTATTATATCCTTAACGCCACAATTTCATTTAACGTTCCCGTTGCAAGAGAAGCCTGAAGGGGTTGCACAAAAGTCTTTTGCAATGTGTTAGGCGAAAGCTCCGCAAACCGCCTTCTATCCTCCCAAATCCCTTAAGACCCCTGAAAGAGAAGCAAAGCCGGCCTTAATAGTTCTCTCGATATCGGCTTCAGTATGGGCGGCGGAGACAAAGACCGCTTCAAATTGGGAAGGCGGAAGATATATCCCCTCTTTAAGCATCTGCCGGAAATAACGGGCGTATCTTTCAGTATCGGATGTTTTAGCGGAGGCATAATCCCTTACTCTGCCGGCCGTAAAAAAGAGGGAGAACATTGAACCGATTTGATTAATGACGGCAGGGACCCTTAGTTTTTTAATATTCTTGAGTAATCCTTGGGTTAGAAGAGTGGTCGTTTTTTCAAGTCTATTATATATTTCTTTATCAGATAAAATTCTCAAAGTAGCTAAGCCAGCGGCCATAGCTACCGGATTGCCGGATAGGGTGCCGGCTTGATAAACCGGCCCGGAAGGGGCAATCATCTCCATTATCTCCCGCCGGCCGCCATAAGCCCCCACCGGAAAACCCCCGCCAATGATCTTACCCAGACAGGTCATGTCCGGCTTTATATCGAATAATGTCTGAACTCCACCATAATTTACCCTGAAGCCGGTAATGATTTCATCGAAGATCAAGATAATACCGTGTCTGGCGGTCAATTCCCTTAGCCCTTCCAGGAAACCGGCCATAGGTGGAATAACCCCCATATTCCCGGCGACCGGCTCTACGATAACCGCGGCCATATCAGAATGCTCTCTCTCAATGACTTCTTTTACCACTTTAAGGTTATTATAAGGGAGGTTATAGGTATATTGAGTCAAACTAAGCGGCACCCCCGGGCTATCAGGCAGCCCAAAGGTAGCTGCGCCTGAGCCGGCCTTGACTAAGAGACTGTCGGAATGGCCGTGATAACACCCTTCAAATTTAATAATCCGGTTTCGTTGGGTATATGCCCTGGCTAAACGGATGGCAGACATCACGGCTTCGGTTCCCGAATTGACCATCCTAATCAGGTCAATGGAGGGGAAGGCCTCCGTGATAAGGCGAGCCAGTTCTACCTCTGCCTCGGTTGGGGCGCCAAAAGCGGTGCCCAGACCGGCTGCCTTCGTCACCGCCGCGGTCACTTCAGGGTGGGCATGCCCCAGAATAAGAGGTCCCCAGGAAGAGACATAATCGATATACTCCGCCTCATCCGCATCTATGACCTTGCTGCCGATCCCCTTCTTGATAAAGATAGGATTCCCGCCCACCGCACCAAAGGCCCTGACCGGAGAATTTACCCCACCTGGGATATATCTCTTAGCTAACTCAAAAAGCCTTTCTGATTCTGCCCCCATAATTTTATCATTATATCTTGTTTATTTATCTAGGTCAAGTTAAATTGTGAATCTCGATAAATTTTTTCCTTTGACAGTTCAGGCATAATTTGATATTATGTAACCACTCAGCCGCAAGGCCACTAAGGCACGAAGTTTGTCCCTTAGTGGCTGAGTAGTTACTATGCTTTTAGACAAAATTAATGCTTACCTTTCTTAATCCCCTTTTCTTATTAGGCTTATTAGGAGCCAGTATCCCCATCATTATCCACGTGGTGGCCCGACGGAGAATCCGCAAGATTCAATTCAGCAGCCTGATGTTCTTACGGTTCCTGGAAGGAAGAAAAAGACGGCGGTTCCAACTCCAGCAGCTTCTCCTCCTGGCCCTTCGGATTCTTATCATTGCTTTTTTCTCCCTGGCCCTGGCCAGACCAACCCTTAAATCAGAGACTGGCTCCCTGGGTGGGTTTGGGGAGAGAGCAAAAACCACGGCTATCTTTATCATCGATGTTTCTTACAGTATGGGGGCCGCCTCAGCCGGAGGAAAAACAGCCATTGAACGGGCTAAAGAAACCGCCTTAAAGGTCTTGGAATCTCTTAAAGAGGGAGATAGGGCCAGTCTTATCCTGGCCTCCCTTCAACCTGAGATCATCTTTGATCCGCCCACCTTTAATTTAGCTCAAGTAGCCCGTGAGATCAAACGGATAGAACCAGGCCATACGCCCGGATTTATCGCCCCGGCCCTTAATCGGGCCTACCAAATCCTTCAGACCCAAACTCTCCCTAACGCCGAAATCTACATCTTAAGCGATGGTCAAAAAAAAGCCTGGGAAGATATGGCCGGGATAAAACCTGATCCGGCTATAAAATTGTTTTGCTTGAGCTGGCCGTCGGACCGAATGGTCGAAAATGCCGCCATCGTTGACCTTGATATTCCCACCATACTGAGAATCAATACCCCCCACCAATTGGGAGCCAGGATTAAAAACTTTGATGACCAGGAAAAGGATCTACTGGTCAGCCTGTATCTGGATGGTGATAAAAGGGGACAGCGAATTTTAAAAGTAGACCCGAAGGAAGAAACTTCAATCAACTTTTACTACACCTTCCAAAAGAGCGGAGAATATACCGGTTATTTCGCCCTTAAGGATGATGCCCTGGCTTTGGACAACATCTATCCTTTTTCTTTCCGTATCCCGGCGGTAATAAAGGTCTTGACTATTGGGCCTGAAGACAAAGACACCCTTTATCTTAACTATGCCCTCAGGCCGGCTGGTCAGGAGGAAAAGGGCTACCTCATCATGCCTGTTTCCGATGCAGCCGCCGATCTGGCCAGGTTCGATCTTTCACATTATGACCTTATTGCCTTAGTTAATCTGGAAGATATTTCTGCCGAGGTGGAGGTCAACTTAACCAAATACCTCGAAGCCGGTGGTGGTTTGCTTATTTTTTTAGGGGGGAAAGGTATGATTAGTGAAAGGCTCAGTCACTTGCTTCCAGCTAAACCAATAACTGTCTTGGAAAGAAAAGATAAACCTTTCACTATTGTTTCTTTTGAGATTAACCATTATATCTTTAATCCATTTAAGTCCCTGAAAAGGGGGTTGGAGGGGACTCATTTCTATCAAATCTTTGAAGTAGATCCGCTGCCTTCTTCCCGGGTCCTGGCCAAATTTAACGAAGCTTATCCAGCCATCATCGAAGGAAAATGGGGGAAGGGACGAACTATTATGGTGGCCAGCAGTGGAGATATCAGTTGGAATGATTTACCCCTTTCACCCTTCTATCTTCCCCTGATGCACCAGTTGACTTACTATTTGAATCGAAATTTCTCGTCAATTCCAAGAGAATTTATGGTTGGCGACCGATATGAGCTACCGGCGACCACCGAGGAGCCGATTATTGTCATCGATCCGGAAGGAGAGGTCAGAGAGATCAAACCCATTCAAAAAGGGGCTTCACTGGCCGCCGATTATGGCCCTCTAAACAAAACCGGAATTTATCAGGTCAATCGGTCAGGGGATAAAGAGCACTTCACGGCCAGGCCGGATTTTTCGGAATCAGACCTTTCCCTCCTCAGTAAATCAGAGGTTAAAGAAATCTTTAAAGATACGAAGGTGAAGTTTATTTCCTCCAACGGCCAAATAGAAAGAGTCGTTTATGAATCCCGGCAGGGAAGAGAATTAGGGAACAGATTCCTGGGCATTGTCCTTGGACTGCTTTTGGCCGAAGGTTTGCTTTCTAATCGATTTAGCCGACCCCGCAAAATATAATAGCGCGAAGCCTCCCGCCGCAACTAAATTTCGGATTTCGGATTTCGGATTACGGATTGAAGATTTTGTAACTACTCAAAACTAAGTTGAGTACTTACCCTTGAAGAGGCTGTGTCGTAATGCGAGGACTGCGAGCCGAAGACGAAACAGGACGGATTGCTCCCTCCCTCCCTCACTCCGTTCGGGCTTGCAATTGACAAGTTCTCAACTTGATTTTGAGTACAGACAAGATTTTAGATCCGCAATCTGCAATCCGAAATCCGCAATCGTAAATGAGGTGATATTATGTGGACACGTCCCACCTGGGATGATTATTTTATGGAGATAGCTTATCAAGTGGCCAGGCGGTCTACCTGTCTTAGAAGACAGGTAGGAGCCGTTCTGGTTAAAGACAAGGAAATACTGACTACCGGCTATAATGGGGCTCCTGCCAGGTTGCCCCACTGTATTGATGTTGGCTGTATCAGAAAAGAGGAAGGGGTGCCTTCAGGGGAGAGGCACGAGCTTTGCCGGGGCCTGCATGCCGAACAAAATACCATCATCCAGGCCGCCTCGCATGGGGTTAATATAAAAGATGCCACCCTTTACTCTACCCATCAGCCATGTAGTCTTTGTGCCAAGATGTTGATTAATGCCGGGATAAAACGGATTGTCTATTCCGGGGCCTATCCTGATCCTATGGCTTCGGAGCTATTAGCCGCTGCCGGGATAGAAATGGTTAGAAAAAGCGTAACTACTCAAAACTAAGTTAAGCAGTTAGTTGGGAGACAAAGCAAAATTCCCTCTCCCTTGATGGGCTTATCCTTACCCACATCTTTTAAAAACCACGAAGAACACGAAGGGCACGAAGATAAAACAAATCTGGGCATCGTTTCAAATCGCTACTTGAGAAGGGAGAGATCGGTTTACACTTTTTGTTCTCCAACCGGAACACAAAAAAGTCCCAAACTGGCTTTCAGAGCGGGAAAAGGCTGTTTATGTTTGCTGC
>JBFMHI010000135.1 GCA_040753085.1 bacterium
ACCAGAAGGTCTAAAAAACAACCTTCAAAATACAAGGGGCGTATTGTCTCTTCGGCCAAAACTGTTACCACTTTTTAGGGCTGTTTCTGACCGA
The DNA here is from genome assembly GCA_040753085.1 of bacterium. NCBI lineage: Bacteria > bacterium. Next base: position 95 of record JBFMHI010000135.1, read on the forward strand.
AATGAGACAATGCCAATAATTCTTTAATCTTTGTGTCTTAGTGTCTTTGTGGCTGAACACTTACGTACTTTCTTACTTCTTATAATATTAGCTTGACAAAGAGAAAAAAGAGCGTGCCAACTCCAACATTATAAAGATTCTCGGGGATAATGATCTGACTTATAACCGATGGATGAAAATAGGCTTGAGGAAGGAAGAGGCTAGATAAGCCAAGAATAATAAAAGAGTTGACTATCGAGGCCATTAAGATGACCATAAGTTGGAGGATGATAGATTTGTTCCAACTTTGCCTCCATCCGGCCAGAAAGCCGGTCAGACATTTGGAGAAGCCGTTCAATCCCAGGAGAGGAAAAGAGAGGCAGTCCTCGATAAGACCGGCTAAAAATCCTACGACTTCACCAGCCACTGAACCCTTCCGAAGCGCAAAGGCAACCACACCGATCAGAACAAAGTCCGGTTTTATTCCTTTAATGGCCAAATGAGATCCGGCCGCGCTTTGCAGGGCAAGCGTCATAACTAAAAAGGCAATCCAAATTAACCAGGACATTGAAAATAATTATCAATTATGGGATGGTTCACTTTACTGTGAAAGCTTGCGGCTGAGAGGTAGGGTGGGCACCGCCCACCAAAAAGGCGTAGATGGCGAACAGATTGGTGGGTAATGTCCACCCTACTTCTGCGGAAGGTTAACCGCGCCTAAAGTTTCACAAGAAAATGGATGATTTTGAACCGTCCCTCAATTATCAATTCAGAAAAACCGCTGCGAAGCTGGCAAGACAATGGGGGTTGCCATTCTCTAACTTCTTGCTGAATATGTAATTACCGACTAATTGGTACGCCTGGCAGGATTCGAACCTGCGACCTCTGGATTCGAAGTCCATCGCTCTGTCCAACTGAGCTACAGGCGCATAAAAGGAAGTTTCGGGTGGCGGGTTTCGAGTTTCGAGTTCGGCCACCAATGAACTCGAAACGTAACTATTCAACCACAGATGGACACGGATGAAGCACTGATTTTTTTAATATACTATACTTTTGCACTTTTTTGTAACTACTTGAAAGACAAATACTTTACAATAACCTCTCGTCATTCCCGCCAAAGCGGGAATCCAGTAATATCAAGGCTTCTGGATTCCTGCTTGCGCAGGAATGACAAAAAGTGCAAAAGTATAGTTAATATATGAATTGTTTAAATTCAATTCTTTTATTTATTCATGCTAATCCATGTTAATCAGTGGCTAAATAATTACCTCGAAACTAAAGATTGGGGTGAGCGACGGGATTCGAACCCGCAACCACTGGAGCCACAGTCCAGTGCTCTAACCAACTGAGCTACGCTCACCATGCTCGATCCTCGATGCTCGATACTCGATGCTCGATCCTCGATGCTCGATCCTCGATGCTCGATGCTCGATCCTCGATGCTCGATTCTCGATCCTCGATACTCAAAATGCTCGATGCTCGATGCTCAAAATGCTCGATGCTCAAAATGCTCGATCCTCGATACTGATAAAGGATATAGTATCGTGTTGAGCAAATTTCGCAACATTTTTACCCTTGAGTTTTGGTCGTTCTTACCGATATTATATTATAACCCAAGTTGCTACCTAATATTAAGGGGAAATTACGGGTATCCGCGGTTTTAATCTGCGTTAATGCAACCATTCACAAAATGCGTGACTGGTATTGTTGTAAAATTTCTTCAACCTGACACTAGTGTCCAGTATCGAGTATCGAGCATCGAGGATCGAGCATCGAGGATCAAGTATCGAGCATCAAGCATCGAGTACTATATCATGTTATTCCCAGATTGTCAACAAAAACATCAGGCCATCTGTGAAGAATGAAAATCTACCAGGAGGATGCTCAGGCCTAATACCTTATTCTGGGATCGCTCACCGCCAAAAGGATATCAGCCACCAGATTCCCCGCAATCAAAAGAAAAGAGCTGATTACCAATCCGCCCATAACTAAGAAGATGTCCTGTTTCAAGACAGCATCAAGCATCAGACGGCCAAGGCCAGGCCACCTGGTGATAATCTCGGTTAAAGCGGCCCCGGAGAGAAGCCCGGAAAGCTGATAACCGAAAATGGTAATAAGGGGATTAATGGCGTTGCGTAAGGCATGGCGATAGATAATTACCCTCTCTGAAAGTCCTTTGGCCCTGGCGGCCGTCACATAAGGAAGTCTCAAAACCTCAAGCATATTTGCCCGCATAAGCCTGAGAAGTCCGGCAATGGAAGTGGCCACCAGCACTGAGACGGGAATGATGAGGTGTTTGAGATAATCCCAAACGCGACCCCAAAAAAAATAGCTCTCATGTTGATAATCAGTCATCCCACCAGTGGGCAGCCAGTCAATGTAAGCCGCCGCAAAGATAAACAAAAAGGCCACAAAAAAAGTGGGCAGCGACATCCCCACAAAGGCCATTACTGAAAAGGCCTTGTCGGAAAGGGAATACTGGTGGGTGGCACAGTGTATACCGATAGGGATAGCAATAAGCCAGGTAAGTATAATGGAGACAAGAGACAGATAAAGCGTGTTCCAGAGTCGCTCCTTAATTAAGGCAGCCACTGGAAGGTGATAGGCCATCGATTGCCCCAAATTAAGTCGGATAAGTTGTCTTAGCCACATAAGATATTGGATAACCGGTGATTTGTCTAAACCAAACTCCTTTTTAAGCTTATAGATTGTCTCCGGCTTAATTTCAGGATTAAGAGACAGCTTAGTAAAATAATCTCCCGGGGCGAGCTGGATGATAAAGAAAGCGATTATAGTAATCCCCAACATAAGAGGAATAGTATGCAGAAATCTTTTTAAAATGTAATGGCTCATTTATTACCCGGTTCACCTTCCCCTTACTCAGACATCTATTCTTCTTTGTGTGCCTTGTGGTTTAATCAGGATAGCCCCTTTCGATTGTAGTCCATTGAGATAGCCAAGTCAAGCACATTTTCTCTTGCCTTTTAGTCTTAATTAGGGTATACTAAGAGCCTATCTCAAAAATGGGTAACCGTTCACCTCACCACGGAGACACAGAGACACTGAGAAAAATCTAAAGGACAAGTCTCTTAATGAGGTCTTTGTCGTTCAAAATTTAGACCACGCAAAAACTTCATATTGCTGACCCAATTATTTACTTTGTAAGTGCTTTTTCTAAAATCATTCTCCGTGTCTCAGTGTCTCTGTGGTGAACGATTACAGAAATGCTAAAATTAAGCCTAGTGCCTTGTCAAGATTAAAAATGTTGGTATTCAAATTGTTTTTCCTACACCCATATTTCACAAAGAGCGATAAAAATGCCCGCTGTGTCATTCCTGCGAAAGCAGGAATCCAAAGTTGTCTGAGTATGGATTCCCGCTTACGCGGGAATGACAAAAAAGAAACATTTCCAGGAGAAACTTTACCTACAAATATTAACTTGACAAAGCACTAGCCGTCCCGGCGGTGAATATGGCCACAGGCGAGGCCGCCTGGGCTACATTCAAAAAAGGTGAAAAAATGTCTATTTACCTGGAACAAGATGCTGTCCTTTACCGTCTACATCCGGTAACGAAGATTATCTCTCTGGGGTGTCTTTTGGCTCTTTCCTTTACCTTCAATCACCCCCTTTATTTGATTCCTTTAGGACTTGGGATTATTGGGATCGGCTGGGCAGGAAAGAGCCTAAATAATATTCGACGGATCTGGCCATTCCTTATAGGGTTAATCATCTTGATAGCCGTTCTTATCTTCATTTCCGGTATAAGGTTAACTACTATACGCCGGGAGGCGTTCTCTGGACCATCTCTGCTCTATGGCCTGGGAATGGGAATCAGACTGAATATGATAATTCTTTCCGGCCTATTTTTCCTTTCTACGACCAAGGTTGAAGAATTCATCTTTGGCCTGAATAAACTTAGGATTCCATCTAAATTAATCCTTCCCCTTTCCCTGGCCTTTAGACTGATTCCTATCTTCGTCGATAGCGGGGCCACCGTAGTGGCCGCCCAGCAAGCCAGGGGTTTGGATCTGGAAAGCGGCGGCTTAATCAGACGAATGAAGGCTTACCTTGGCCTGATCATACCCATCTTCCTATCTGGTCTCCAAAAAACTAAATATCTGGCTATAGCCTTACAATCAAAGGGATTTGGAGCCAGGGGTAAAAGAACCTTCTATCTTGATTTTAAGATCAGCCGCGCTGATGTCATATCTCTGGGGGTGCTCATAAGCCTCAATCTTGTTTGCCTCTGGCTGCGATTTCAGGGATATGGGATTATCCACTAAAGTAACTACTCAACACGGCCTAAGTTCCTCAACCCTTGAATCCTCGAACCCGGCTGAAACTACCCAGGAACTTTCGCCGAGTTGGACTAGCCGAAACGATGAACGAGGCCTTTTGGCCCTAATCACTCGAGGGCGCATGCCTTTTTATTTTACTGATGTAGTCAATGATCGGCCGCTCATATTCTTGCGTCATTAAAGATGAGGAGACCATAAAGTCAGCGCTGGCTCGGTTGCAGGCCACCGGGATGTTGTAGAGGACTGCAATTCTAAGAAGGGCCTTGACATCCGGATCATGCGGATGTGACTCAAGGGGGTCCCAAAAGAAAATGAGAAAGTCGATTTCTCCTTCGGCTATCCTTGATCCAATCTGCTGATCCCCGCCTAAAGGCCCGCTTTTTAAAGTGGTAATCTCAAGCCCAATCTCTTTAGAGATGAGATCTCCTGTTGTCTTGGTCCCCAAAAGTATATGTCTGCCAAGCAGATCCTTATTGAACTTCACCCATTCCAGGATATCTTCTTTGCGGGCATTATGGGCGATTAAGGCAATCCTCTTTCTGGCTGCCATTTTTAACTTCTCGTAAGCCATAGACCTTTCCTCGTATCTTTTCAATATTAGAGTTAAGAGTTGAGAGTAAAGAGGTCTCTTCTCTCTTTCTCTTCTCTCAACTCTTATCCACTAATTGCCCCGATTTAGAGGATACCATCCCTCTATACATAGACAAAGAGGCCTATTTCAGACAATCCTCTTGCCAGCAGCAGTCTGTCTGATCACAGCGGCCCTCTGTGGCTGTTCCAAAACAATCAAAATTACCCTCTGTCCTTTGAATCTGTCTGATAAGCTCTTCCTTTTTCATTCTGCCCGGCTTTATTCCGAGCTCTTCTGCCTTTGCCTTGACCTCGGCCATTTTCATACACCTAAACCTCCTTTTGTAATTACTTAAGTTAAGCTGCCCCTCTTACGGCTGGGCAGCCGCTTCTAATGATTTTCTGTAAGATCTCCTTTACCATCCGGCAGACGCTGAATTGCGGCGCCGGGCCTTTTATCGCTTCTTTCATCACCTCCTCAAGGCCGGGTATCCTTCAGGCAGGAAATCTCATTCATCACTGCCTCCCTCTCCTGCCTCAGATGAATCCTGCCGCTTCCATGTCTAATCACGAATCCATGACATATCCTAGCCGTGCCTGGCGATATACTCCTTGGACTCAATAAGCTTATTGCGGACAAACTGTTTGGCTGAGCCATTAGCGCCAGCCTCCTCCTGGACAGTTTAGAACAAGCTCTTAGTATACCACAATCACTTTACCAATTCAACTATTTTTTTTAATATCAAGAGTGATGATCCGGCAAAAATTTGACTTTTTGCCTAACCATCAAGTAACATATTAAAATTGATGTAACCGTTCACCTCACCACGGAGACACAAAGACACTGAGAAAAATCTAAAGGACAAATCTCTTAATTCCATCTTTCAAAACAGGTATTAAGTGCTTTTTTCTAAAATCATTCTCCGTGTCTCTGTGTCTCTGTGTCTCTGTGGTGAACGATTACAAATTGATTAAAAAACCAGCCTCCTTTTTACCACAAAGAAATTCATCAATAATTTCCCCTTCGTGTCTTCATGCCTTGGTGGCTGAATGGGTACCATTTTTAGTAGGTATTTTAAGCAGCCTTTATCCGGCAATCCGAGCCGCAAAGATAGCACCAGCTACAGCGGTAAGATATGAATGAGCTAGATCACGAGGAATAAAACCTTGCCAAAACCCAGGGTTTTAAAAAATCTTTGACTTTTCTAAGAGCATCTGGTATAATAATCTTGAGACAAGGAGGGGGATAGTAAGGAGGAGAGATGGAGATATCAAATCCGCACGATGCCTTTTTTAAAGAGATCTTTTCCCGTAAAGAGAATGCAGTTGATTTTATCTGCTCTACCTTACCTGAGGATTTAAAGAACAATCTTGACCTATCCAGCTTAGAATTGGATAATAATTCTTATATCGATGAGGAGCTAAAGGAAAACTTCTCGGATATAGTCTATAATTGCCTTTATAGAGGTAAGAGCAGGATAAAGATTTCACTTTTATTTGAACATAAGAGCTATGTAGTAAATTATCCGCATCTCCAAATTTTAAGGTATATGCTTAAGATATGGCAGACTAATATCAAACAGAAAGAGGGATTAGTTCCTATTATTCCTATTGTTTTCTATCATGGCAAAGAGAGATGGTTATTAAGGGAGTTAAGCAGCTATTTTGAAGGGATAGATGAGATATTAAGGAGATTTCTTCCGGGGTTTGATTATCTATTGACTGATTTATCGGGTTATAGTGATGAAGATTTAAAGGAGAGGATATTTTTAAATCTCAGTTTACGGATTTTCTGCTTACTGATGAAGAATATCTTTGATGAGGAGAAGTTAAAGGGGCACTTAGGGGAATTTTTAGAGGTTGGGAAGATATATTATGAAGAGGAGAAGGGATTAAGGTTTTTAGAAGGGGTAATAAGATATATTTACAATAGCACTGAGATTAAGCCAGAGGAAGTAATCGAGATAGCTAAGAGGATTTCTGCGAGAGGAGGTGAGGTAGCAATGACTACAGCCGTAAGATTAAGGGATGAAGGGTTACAGCAAGGGTTACAGCAAGGATTACAGCAAGGATTACAGCAGGGAATATACAGCAAGGCGACAGAAACTGCTAAGTCTATGTTCCGCAAGGGATTTAGCCTTGAGATAATTGCTGAAATAACCGGACTTCCAGAAGAAGATTTGAAAAGACTTATCAATGAGAAGGATTAGGAGATCTTCACTCTGTGGGGGACATGGGGGACGGTGGTGTAGGAAGCAAAAAAACATTTGACAAATCAAATACCACAATGTATAATTGAACTATGCCAAGGAAACCTAGATTAGATGCTCCCGGAGCTTTACATCATGTGATCGTTCGAGGGATTGAAGGAGGGGAAATATTCAGGAGCAAGATTGATTACAAAGATTTTCTAATGCGGTTGGAGAAAATAATTGTAGAGAATAAAGCAAAGCTATATGCTTGGGCATTGATTCCTAATCATCTTCATCTTTTGGT
>JBFMHI010000136.1 GCA_040753085.1 bacterium
TACGCAAATTACGAGAAAGATTAGGCGAGAATATGACTTAGAAACACTCATGACAGAGCATTTTCATCTGTCAATTCTCTTAACCTGAAAAACATTAGGCAAATACGCTGATTTCAGAATTATCAGATAACCTACATCCTTAATCCTTATGTCAGAATCACTGTTACTCAACGAAACATATTGACAATATGGAGGTATTATGTTAGAATAACCTAATCTACGAGGCCAGATGAGGGGCAGGTAGATAGTAGCCAGTGGATAAGTGGATGGCGGCAGGATTCGGATTCAATATCCGCCATCCAAAATTAAAAAGGAGGTGGTTTATTTGAAACCCAAAATGTTGGTTGGTCTATGTAGTCTGTGTCTTATCTTAGGCACATTAGAGGCCTACGGGGCTGAGAAGCCCACCGGTCTGGCCGTTGGCCCACGGGTGGGGTATTATGACTCAAAGGATGCTGATGAGGGGGAATTTAAGTACGGGGCCCAGGCAAGGATGACTCTTACAGAAACCCTTTCAGTCGAAGGCTCCATTGAGTATCGAAAAGAAAGCTACGAGAATGAAAAGGTGGAGGTTATCTCTTATCCGATTATGGCCTCCCTTGTTTTGTTCCCCTTTCCGATGGCCCCCATTTCACCTTATCTTATTGGCGGAGCGATTTGGGATAAATATAAATGGGAGTGTGAAGATAGGGCGGAAAAGTCTTCTGAATTTGGCTATTTGGCCGGATTTGGGGCTGAAATGCCCCTCGGTGCGAAGATGAGCCTTAACGGTGATATCAGATATGTCCTCCTGGATCGTGATCTAAAGATAACAGATATTGACCCCGATAATTTAGAGGCGGATTTCTGGACGATTACCGGCGCCATAAACTTTTTCTTCTTTTAGGAGATGAAGGGCACCGGCGGAAAGATTGGAAGGTAGGGGGGGCAATCCCTTGTGGTTGCCCAACAGAGGAAGGACAGGCACAGGGGCCTGTCCCTACTTATTACGCAACAAGTCTATGGATATTTTAGGGAAAGGATTTTTCGGGAGGGGGAAATACTCTATGAGCGTGAGTGAACTGAGAGGTGAAGTCAAATTATGGAATTACGACTATTCCTGGGTTTAGATATAGGCTCAGTCAGCCTGAATACGGTGGTAATGAATGCTGACCGGAAGATACGGGAAGAACATTATACCCGGCTGAAGGGGCAGCCGCTTAAAACGGTAATCAGTGTGCTCACGGATGTATTCAGCCGGATCGCTCCGAAAGAGATAGCCTGGACGGCCGTGACTGGCTCCGGGGGTAAATTAGTGGCGGAGTTGCTTGGGGGAGAATTTGTCAATGAGATCGTGGCCCAGACACGGGCGGTTAAGGAATTTCATCCTGAAGCGCGGACGGTCATTGAAATAGGCGGCGAAGACGCCAAGCTCTTAATCCTGAACCACAGACCGGAGGCCGGAGGAATAGTCCTGGAAGACTTTGCCATGAATACCCAGTGTGCGGCCGGCACCGGTTCTTTTTTAGACCAACAGGCCAGCCGGTTGGGTCTTTCTATTGAGGAATTTGGCCAATTATCTTTAAAGTCCGGGCACTCACCTAGGATAGCCGGTCGATGTAGTGTCTTTGCCAAGTCGGACATGATCCATCTTCAGCAAATCGCTACCCCCGATTATGACATTGTGGCCGGTCTTTGTTATGCCATGGCCAGGAATTTCAAGTCTAATATCGGTAGAGGCAAGCCCTTTCATCGCCCCATCTCTTTTCAGGGGGGAGTAGCCGCCAATGTTGGCATGATCCGGGCATTCAAGGATATCTTAGAGCTGGACCACCCCCAGGACCTGATTATTCCGACTCACTACGCCTCGATGGGGGCCATTGGCGCTGTTTTGACCTGCCTTGATAGTCAAAACACCGAAGGTAACAGAACCCTGCTCAACTTAGACCGGCTAACCCATTACACCCACTCCCAACCTGGCCGACAGAAGGGCCTGGAACCGTTATCAATCCGCAATCCCGGGCACCCACGAAGTGAGGGCGTAATCCGAAATTTGCGATCGGAACAATCTGCAATCTCGGGTACCCACAAAGTGGGTGCGCAATCCGCAATCGAAAGCTATCTGGGCATTGACATCGGCTCCTTAAGCACCAATTTGGTGGTCATCGACCAAACCAAAGAGGTAATTACCTGGCGATACTTGATGACGGCCGGCAGGCCAATAGAGGCGGTAAGAAGAGGCCTGGAGGAGATTGGGCAAGAGGTGGGCGACAGGGTAAAAATCCTGGGGGTGGGGACCACGGGTTCCGGTCGTTACATGATCGGGGATCTGGTCGGGGCGGATGTGGTTCGTAACGAAATTACCGCCCAGGCCACAGCCGCCGTTAATATTGACCCCACGGTTGACACCATATTTGAAATCGGCGGACAGGATTCTAAATACATCTACCTTGATCAAGGGACAGTGGTTGACTTTGAAATGAACAAGGTCTGCGCCGCCGGCACAGGCTCCTTTTTAGAAGAACAGGCAGAGAAGTTAAATATTAACATTGTCGAGGAATTCGGTAAAACCGCCCTTAAGGCCGCTTCGCCTGATTCATTGGGTGAACGCTGTACTGTCTTTATTGAATCAGACCTGATTGCCCATCAGCAGCAGGGATCAAGTAAGGATAATTTAGCCGCTGGTCTGGCTTATTCCATTGTCTACAACTATCTTAACAGGGTAGTAGGCGACAGACGGGTGGGCGAGCACATCTTCTTTCAGGGCGGCGTCGCTTCCAACCAGGCAGTGGTGGCTGCCTTTGAAAAGGTTATCGGGAAAAAGATAACCGTTCCGCCCTATCACAATGTTACGGGCGCCCTGGGGGTAGCTATCCTGGCCAGGGAAGAGAATAATGGTCAGGCCAGTAACTTCAAGGGGTTTGACCTGAGCCGACGTCAGTATAAAGTCAATTCCTTTGAATGTAAGGGCTGCGATAATGTCTGCGATGTAATGAAGGTAGAGATTGAAGGAGAAAAACCGCTCTTCTACGGAACCAGATGCGAGAAATATGAACAGGACAGGAAAAAGAAGAAAGATAATAATTTGCCTGATCTTTTTAAGGAGCGGGAGGATTACCTGTTATCCGATTACCAGCCTGGTAAAAAGGGTAATCCCAGAATTGGTATCCCTCGCGTCCTGCATTTCTACGAGTTATTTCCTTACTGGAAAGCCTTTTTTAGCCAATTAGGCGCTGAGGTGGTCTTATCGGGATCAACCAAGCAAAGTCAGATTCATCAATCAGTTGAAGTCGTTACGGCTGAGACCTGTTTCCCTATCAAGGTAGTTCACGGTCATATATTGAGTCTAATAGAAGAAGGGGTAGATTACATCTTTTTACCCAGCGTGATTAATCTGGCCAGGACAAACTTGGCCCTGGAACAAAACTATGCCTGCCCTTATGTGCAAGCTGCTCCTTATCTCGTTAAATCAGCAATAGATATAGATGTAAGGATGCTCACCCCCAATATATGTTTTCAAAACGGGGAAAGGGATGTGTATAAAGAGCTGGTTAAAGTCGGCCGGCAGATGAACAAGTCTCCCAGAGAGGTGAAGGCGGCTATGGCGGCGGCCCAGGCATCCCAGGAGAGATTTTATCGGCGACTGGCAGATCGAGGCAGAGAGATATTAACTTCTCTCGACCAAAACCAGCCGGCGGCAGTAATTATCAGTCGTCCTTACAATGGTTGTGACCCCGGCCTTAACCTTGAAATCCCCAAAAAACTAAGGGACATGGGAGTATTAGCTATTCCCATGGATTTCTTGCCTCTGGAAAAAGTAGATGTTTCGGTTGATTTTCCTAACATGTATTGGAGATACGGCCAAAAGATAATAAGCGCCGCCGGTTTTATCAGCTCACATCCCTATCTTAATGCCATTTATCTGACTAACTTTGGCTGCGGTCCTGATTCTTTCATCCTCCATTTCTGCCGGGAAAAGATGAATGGCAAGCCCTATCTTCAATTAGAAGTTGATGAACACAGCGCTGATGCCGGGGCTATTACCAGGTGTGAAGCCTTCTTCGACAGCCTTAAAGGGAAAAAGCACCTGGAAAACAAGAAGTGGGCCGCGGAAGAAACTAAACCCCACCGCCAGTCATCCATCTCCTCCCCAAAGAGGACCCTTTACCTGCCTTTAATGTCGGATCATGCTTACAGTCTGGCGGCTGCCTTTAGATATTGCGGCATCCCGGCTGAGGTGCTGCCGGAATCGGATGGAGCCACCCTGGAATACGGGAGAAAATATACCTCTGGCAAGGAATGTTTTCCATGTGTGGTCACCACCGGGGATATTTTGAAAAAGATTAACGAAAGCGGCTTTGATCCCACGACTTCGGCCTTCTTTATGCCCTCGGCTGATGGGCCATGCCGGTTTGGACAATACAGCCGGCTTCACCGAATAATCCTGAACGATCTGGGCTGTGAAGATATACCCCTTCTTTCACCGGATTCTAAAGATGCCTATTCTCAGTTAGGCGATACCGGCCATAAATTCCGCCGACGTGCCTGGCAGGGGATTGTGATCACTGATATCCTCGAAAAACTAACGCGGCAGATAAGACCTTACGAAGTAAGACAGGGAGAAACGGATGAAGTTTATCAGAGGTATCTAACCCAAGTAATAGAGGCGATTGAAAAGGGAAACGGTAAGGTTTTTGACTTGATGGAAGAGATAGCTGAAGCCTTTGCTCAAATAAAGACTGATCGCCAGGTCGAGCGGCCTATTATTGGCGTGATAGGAGAAATCTATACCCGGGCTAATCGGTTCAGTAATGCTAATGTAATCAGGAAAATCGAGGAATGGGGTGGCCAGGTTTGGTTTGATCCGATATCTGAGTGGTTCTATTATGTCAATTACGGTGTTAAAGAAAATTCTCTCAGGGAAAGGCGATACCTTGATTTCTTAAAGGTTTGCCTTAAGGACAAGATTCAAAGATACGATGAACACCGCTTGATAAAGGCCTTTAGAAGATTTGGCCCTCCTTTTAAAGAACCGGCGATTTCTGAAGTCCTCTCTTATACTGTCCCCTATCTTTCTTCTTCTATTCGCGGCGGAGAAATGGTCCCCAGCGTCGGTAAGGCCATAGATTTCATCCGTCGGGGCGCTTCCGGAATTGTTAACTGTATTCCCTTCACCTGTATGCCGGGAAACGTGGTTACGGCTATTTCCAGACGTGTTCGGGAGGACTTTGGGAATATCCCCTGGCTTAATATGGCCTACGATGGTCAGGAAGAAAGCGGAGCGGACAGCAGACTGGAGGCCTTTATGTATCAGGCTAAGCAATATCAATCTTAGCGCGGCCCCCCGCTTGTTAGAGAGCGAAAAAGTCTGATAATCATATTTTTGTATTTTTTACTCTTTTGTGCTATTATAGTAGCTATGAAGGATAAAAAGATTCAGGAATTAAAAAGATATTTTGAAGGGAAAAAAGAAGTAGTTTTAGCCTTTTTATTTGGCTCGCAGGGAAAAAATATCTCAAGGAGTATCTCTGATTGGGATATATCTGTATATTTTAAACCTAAGGAATATCTGGAGTTAGAAACTGAGGAAGATTATCCTGATGAAAAAGAAATTTGGGCTGATCTGGTAAATATCTCTGATAATTCTGAAATCAGCGTATTTGCCTAATGTTTTTCAGGTTAAGAGAATTGACAGATGAAAATGCTCTGTCATGAGTGTTTCTAAGTCATATTCTCGCCTAATCTTTCTCGTAATTTGCGTAATACTATACTTTTGCACTTTTTGAGTGTCTGATAGCACTCAGTGGACAATTATGATGGTGAATAAATTGGTTTCTCAAAAGGAATTAAGTCATCAAATGGATAATCTCCTCAGGAGTAGCAGTGGAATTTTGAAAGTTCGCACTGGAAGCGAAATTTCGAAAAACCTTCTGCATGACGAATCTTCTCAGAGCCCGACTTGTTTTGGTAAAGCTGAGAAGAGAATTTTGCTCTTGAACCTGGAGCCAATCGGAGTTCATATCGGTAAGGATAGTGAGTCTCCAGAGACAAAAGCTTACCAAAGACAGCCCTATGAAGCGAGTCATAGCTTGGAAGCTGGTGGATTGGTAATCTGTGAAACCAAAATGCTGCTTCAAGTCTCTGATACCCAATTCTAGGGTGAACCTGAGAGCATAGATTTGGATGATCTGAACTGGAGAGAGAGTCAGATCGGTGGAGAGCAAGATGATGGGATCTTTTTGGGTCTTGATCACTACTACTCGAACTTTCTGGCTCAAGACATCTTTGATCCAAAGATCCCTGGTTACAATCTGAAGAGTATGAGTTTTCCCATAGATAACGACAGTGATTTCTTGGAGGGGAAAGAGATTGAGCAGTTGGGCTATCTTCCATTTTTTGCCTTTTCGGGGTTCGGTGGGTTTCCTGCCTCTTTTCTTTTTCTCAGACGCAACGGGAGGCTCTGGCTGTGGATCATCCCAACCAACTGCATCGATTCGCATTCGAGTGATAACATGAACATGCAAGGAGAGCATCCAGTTGATGAAAGGAGCCTTAGAAAAATAGGCATCTGCCACTACTCGAAGACGAACAGAGCCAAGCATTTGCTGAAGCTGAGCTATGAGAGGGCAGACTGCATCCCAGAAATTCATAGCCGTAGCTATTCCGGCTGGATTGACCACAAACCCAAAGGGATTGCTATGACCAGAAATAAGGTTGGCCAACAAGGGCCAGCAAAGGGCACAATCGTCCTTCCTTCCAGCAATGCGGTACACAACAAGCCTGCTATAGCCCCGTGATGCCCAATAAGATGATCACCACGAGATGGATTTCCACTGTGATCGTGCCACTTTTGCACCCCCATCATTTTCCCTTTAACCTTGGAAATCAGAGTGGTATCCACCCAGCAAAGATAAGCCCCATAGATCAGGAGATTCTCTGCCATCTTCTCCTTGAGCAAGGTCACAACTTTGCTTTGAATCTGAGTTATATCCCACTGATATTGGGACAGGAAACGTTCCCAACTGGAGATATGTTTTTCCAGGAAAAAACAGACCCCGGCAATATTGGTTACACATTTACGGCTCCCTCCAAGGAGCATGAAGGCCAACATGAACCCCTGAAAGTACAAAAAATTGTTAGCAGCAAAAATTGGAGCAAAGGCTCTTATGTAACCAAGTATAGTAGCGGGAAAAAATGTATCCATAGCTTTTTCCTCCTTAGTAAGGTTCTTTACTAAGAAGTTCGGATACTTTTTATCCCAAGAGAGGCTGTTTAAAAATGGCAATCATCTGCAAATAAATTATTTACTAATTTCTGCCTCCTGTGGTATAATAGCTTAAAAATACCAAACAATCCAAAACCAGCAGGAGGCAACGAAGCATGAAACGT
>JBFMHI010000137.1 GCA_040753085.1 bacterium
TAGTGCTTTGAGGCTTGTGATCTTGGATTAGCTGATAGGAATTTTGATTTCAGGGTAATCCGGAAGAAGTGTCATAGAAGTGCCCCCCAGATGTTTCTTAGTGCTTTGAGGCTTGTGATCTTGGATTAATGCCGATTTTTCTCAGTGTCTCTGTGTCTCCGTGGTGAGGTGAACGGTTACCAATTTTTATATTACTCCCGCAAGTATTACAGCGGACATGAGTTCCTTGGAAAGACGGGGAGAGTTGCATTATTCTTCCGCACTGGCATTGGAAACTTTCCCATCCATGCCCTTTCCTCTGATATTCCTGCCTATTTTTTTCCGGTAAAACCGAATCCCCGGCCACAGCCGTAGCAGCAGCCATTGCCACGAACGGAACCTCATGTTCCCTTCCGCATCTAGGGCATGAGAGTTTTTCATTCTTGAAACCAGGTGGCATTTTAATCTTCAGACCGCATGCACAAAGGATAAATCCGAAGTTATTTATTGCCCTTAGAAGATCGCCTATATCCCTAACTTTTTCCTTACGGCTCTTCTCCTCTTCTCTGGAAGGTTCTCTGGCCGAAACATCGGTAAAATCCTTCATTGCTGAAGCAGGAAGCAGTGATGACTTTCCTGTGACTTTTTTAAAGGCATTCTGATAGGCTAAATAACCTGAACCGCCTCCCATGCTCCTTAAAATTGCCACTCTTTCAAGAATCGGAGGATGCGTGCTTGTGAGAGCGGAAAGATTCAGCCCTTTTTTCAGCGGATTGACAATGTAAAGCGGGGCAGTTACTTTGTTTTCAGACGGGAGTTCGGCCTCTGAAAAAGCGATCTTTTCAAGTGCCGACGCCAGCCCTTCCGGATATCTGGTGAGTCTGGCGCCTGAGGCATCTGCCAGGTATTCCCTTTTTCGCGAAATCGCAAAATAGAGAATCTGCGCCAGGATCGGAGCAATCACGGCCAGAATGATCGCTACAATAAAAATTATTAATTGGGCCTGTCCCCCGCCTGAACTCTTTGAAGTGTATCTTCTTGATCTTGAGGGAAAATGCATCTCCCTTAAAAAGAGCCTTGAAAGGAGAAAGACACTTCCCAACATAACGGCGGCAAAGGTCATAAAAAGAATATCCCTGTTCATTATGTGGGATATTTCATGGGCAATCACTCCCTGGAGTTCATCCCTGTTACATTTGGAAAGCAAACCCGTGGTTACTGCCACGGCGCTTTTTTGCGGATTTCTCCCCGTGGCAAAGGCGTTGGGCGCCTCAGCGTTAATTAGGTATATCTTCGGCATTGCTTCAAGACCTGAAGCAATTTTCATCTCTTCCACAATGTTGAACAGTTTCGGATGATTCCACTCATTAATTTCCTGGGCCTGAGACGAGGAAAGAAGAACTGAATCCCCCATAAAAAATGCAATAACAGACTGAATCAGCCAGAAGACCAGTGCAAGGAGCAGGCCGTAAACTCCTCCGCCGGGTGCGAAAGCCTCCCCTCCAAAATATCCAAGAAGAACAAGGCATGCCCCCATTATGCTAAAAAGAATTACTGATTTCCTTTTATTGGCGCTAATTAGTTCCCACATAACGATTGCGGATTTCGGATTGCGGATTGCGCGGATTTCGGATTGCGGATTTAAGATCGTAACTATTCAGCCACTAAGCCACGAAGCCAGGAAGAGAATGATAGAATAGCACACGGATGACACAGATTTTGGCGGATTCTCACGGATTTTTTCTAAAAATTTTTATCCGTGTCAATCCGTCTCATCCATGTAATCCGTGTGCTATTATTGGTAATCTTTGTGCCTTAGTGGCTGAACGCTTACAAGATTTTAAATCCGCAATCCGCAATCCGCAATCCGCAATCCTTATCACGTTGTTGGAGTGGTAAAACTCACTTTTGGTGTTTCCCTTTCACTCTTTTCTTCTATTTCAAAGAATTCTTCCTCTTGGAAATGGAAAGTCTGGGCTATGATATTTGAGGGAAACATCTGAATCTGATTGTTAAGGAAAAGAACCTGATCATTATAGTTCTGCCTGGAGAAGGCAATTTTGTTTTCAGTAGAGGTCAACTCCTCCTGCAGGGCCAGGAAATTCTGGTTGGCCTTCAGGTCAGGATAGTTCTCCACCACAAGCAGGAATTTACTGATCGCATCGGTCAGCGCGCCTTCAGCCTTGGCCTTTTCGCCAACAGATCCTGCTTTCATTGCTTCGCTTCTTGCCTCTGTAATCTTTGTCAGGGTCTCCCTTTCATGCATCATATACCCTTTGGCCGTTTCAACCAGATTGGGTATCAGATCGTGCCTTCTTTTCAACTGCACATCAATCTGCGACCATGCATTCTTCACCTGATTTCTCATTCTCACAAGTTTGTTATAACTCCATATGACAAAGAGAATAAGAAGAATAATGATCCCTAAGATAATCCATATTGCCATATTTATCCTCCTGGCAACCGTTCAGGTATTAGGTGGCAGGCCTTAGGTAGGGTGTTTGGGGGTCTGGTATCTCCCTAACCACCAATAACTTTGCCTGACGGCTGACACCTGAACGATTACTCTCCTCATTCATCTATTGTAACCGTTCAGCCACAGATGCATACAGATGAAACACGGAAAATCCGTGAGCCGTGTCCGTGATTCGGGTCTGTCCTTAGGCTGTAGGGACAACCCTTGTGGTTGTCCGTCTACGGAACGGACATGGACAAGCACGGACAGGGACAAGCCCTGTCCCTACACTTCCGCCTTCTGTCCTGTGTTATTTATCTGTGCTAATCCGTGCAGCTATACCTGAACGGTTACCATCTATTTTTGTCTGAATATATCTTTTAAGAACGAAAGAATAGGCCCTTCGCTGTCCAGTTTGCCTGCCTCAAGTATTTTATTTAATTCTCCCGCGTCAAACCACAGGCCGTCACTGTTCTTACACCTATCAATTAAAACTTTTTCTTCTGAACCGACCAGCACTTTCTCCATTTTCTTCAGGCAGATCGGGCATTTCCTGACATCTTCTTTACACTTTTCATCTCTCCTAAGAGAGGAAAGGAGATTATCTTTTTCAGAAGAACCCTCAAACAGTAATTCCAATTCTCCTGCATCAAACCATATCCCCCTGCAGGAAAGGCAGTGGTCAATTTCCACCTGGTTCAGTTCAAACACAACCATTGGTTCTCTGCAAACCGGACAATCCATTATTTCCTCATTTCGGATTGCAGATTGCGGATTTAAAATCTTCAGTCTGCAATCCGCAATCCGAATCCGGTGGCTATTTAACCGCTACGTGAACAGCCACTGCCCCAAAAAAGAGGTTAAAATATTCCACTTGCCTGAATCCTGTTTGGCGGATCATTTCAGCCAGAACCGCCTGGGGAGGAAGATAAAGATCAAGGGAGTCGGCCAGGTAAGCATAGGGTTTTTTATCCCCGTGAAAAATCCAGCCTAAACAGGGCATAAGGTGGTAAAAGTAAAGACAGTGAAATGCCCGGATGATCATTCTCTCAGGCCGGCCTGTATCCAAGGTGGCAAATCTTCCTCCAGGTTTTAATACCCTTCGGATTTCAAAAAAGATATCGGGTATCTTGACATGCCTTAAGCCGAAACCCATCGTAATTACGTCAAAGGTATTATCAGGGAAGGGCAGATCCGAAACATCAGCCCATCTTAGTTCAATCTGCTGATCAAGGCCAAGCTGAGCCACCTTCTCTCTTCCCACATCAAGCATCTCTTGACAGAAATCAAGTCCGATAACCTTGATCTTTTCTGATTGTTTAGCGGCTTCCAGGGCAAAGTCAGCCGTGCCAGTGCAAAGGTCCAGGACTACGGCATCATCTCTTAGTTCTGCCTTCTGGATGGTAAATTTTCTCCAACGGCGAGCACGGCCAAGGCTGATAATAGAATTTAGCCGGTCATAATCAGGGGCCAGATGGGAGAAGAGTTTTTTAACGTAGTCCTGCCTTTTCATCAGTAGTCAATCTCAAACCAGGCACTACTACCTGGTAGCCTGGTGTCTGGCGGCCTGGTGTTCCGCCTACCAGACAACCCGACTACCAGATGTCGGCGAAAGATAGCCGAAACGATGAACATCGCCCTAACGCCCTTTGTAACTATTCAGCCACGGATTTACACGGATGAAACACTGATTTTTTAATATATGAATCGTTTAAATTCAACTCTTTTTCTTCCCAATTGTAAACTTCAAATGCTCCTGGGATAATGTCCTCTGTTATTTTTTCATATTTTGTAACCGTTCAGCCACCAAGGCACGAAGACACGAAGGGGAAAAAGGTATGTGTCTTAGAGAGCAGTAGAGTAGCAGTTCTGGAACTTTCAGAAAAGTCTTTAACTACTGCTCTGCTGCTCTACTGCTCTATTTTTGTGTCTTAGTGTCTTTATGGCTGAACACTTACAACTCATTTTATTTTATCCGTGCTAATCCGTGTTAATCAGTGGCTGAATAATTACCGCCTTTTTTGGAGAGAGTTAGGCGGCTTTACTCAAATCGTTAAATCCTTCCATTACCTTAGCTATCTCATCTTCACTCAGGCCATAGACCGAAAGTTTGATGTGTTTGGTCATGCCTTTATGAAGACCGACGATGCCCCTCTTTATCATTCCGGCCGCCAGATAAAAGCCCTTTTTGCGATGAGTCTGAGAGACCTCCCAGAACCGTGGGGTCTCAAAGTGAAGGAGATGATGGCGATGGGGCCTTTCGCCTAAAAGCATCACCCCTTCTATCTCTTCCATATCTTTAACAAATTGGTTGATTTTAGTCAGCTCTTCTTCCCAGCGCCTTACCCTCTCTTTGACATAAGAAAAAGCCAGCATGGAACTGATCAGGGGCAAGCCGCCAATGCTGCAACCAAAGATACGAGGGATCTTCTTGCCAAAGGCCCGTCCGGTCCAGGGCATCTTTATCTTTGAAGCAGCTAAAAGATTCTTCGGCCAGCGGTGGGTGGTGACCAGGTAGCCCAGAGGGCCAAGAGAGGCCATTGATTTGTGGGCTGAAACCGTAAGAAAGTCAGCCTTTACCTTTCGCATATCAATGGGCATTACCCCGCCGGTGTAAGCCACATTAACCATATAGGGCACTTCATATTGCTCGCAGACCTGGCCGATCTCCTCTACCGGCGCAATATTCCCATAATAGGGATCGGCGTGAGTAACTACTACCAGGGCGGGCAGTGCCCCCTCTTTTGACTTCACCTCTTCGATCCGCTCAGCAAAGGACGCCGGATCATATCTGTATTCCGGGTATCCGGAATGAGGTGGCTCAACCACCTTCAGATGATTCATTTCAGCCGTGATAGCCGTGGTGTAATGACAGTTGGGATCAGCAATAATGGTCGGGCAATAGTCATTATTTTCAGCCGCAAGCTCGGCCATAGCTTGCATCACGGCAAATTGCGCCCCCCGACAGCCAAAGGTGTGTTCAGCTACATCTCCACCAAAAAAAGAAGCCACTTCGGCCAGGAAGTCCTTGATATTTGGCTGGGTCACCAGGGAAGATCGTCCCTCCAGGCAGTCATAGCAAACAATGTAACCTACATCCATAAATTCAGGCAGTCTTTGCTTAACTTCCTCCGGGATTATTCCCCCCCGCATCAGGGGGTTGATGATGATGTGACCTTTATATGGATTAGTGAGCATAATTCCCTCCTGAGTAGATAGTAATCAGTGGCGCTGGATAACTATCAGCTCCTTAACTATTACAGATTACAGCTCGGCGAAAGTTTCTGGACGGTTTCAGCCGGGTTCGAGGATTCAAGGGTTCATTAGTGCCAATCCGGATCGCTTTCATGATTCCAGCGGCTCTCAGTCAGATTAGACACTACCCTGGACTTGATGGACCAATTAGCCGTATCTGACCTTTCCTCTATCCTAAGGAGGAGGATTTCTTCATTGCGCCCCCACTGATAGGAAGAGAAGGCAATATAAAACTTCCTTGTAACTGTATTATTAGAAAGGGCTTTTTCTTCCACTTGAGAGGAAAACACCGGGAAATAATTGTCTCTGGTGTTAGTTAAAGGGATTTCCTTTTGTCCATTAGGGAAATTACTGCCGTCTGCCCTGGTCAAAAAGATATCTCCCTTACTCTGATAGGCAATCATTCTCCCATCCGGCGACCAGTTGGGCGTGTGATTATCTCCCCCTGAAGTCAAGGTGATGACTGTTCCGGTATCGGCGATATCCAGGAGATAGATCTCGCTTCTTTCCGGAAAGGTGACCCCTTCAAAGGCGATTTTGGTTCCATCAGGAGAAAAGGCTGGATAGATATCGGCCCGCTGAGACGAATCAGTCAACTGAGCAGGCGTCCCTCCGTCCAATCCAATCAGGTAAAGATTAAACCCTCTTCCGTCTCTGTTAGAACTGTAAGCAAGGCTGTTTCCATCCGAAGACCAGTCAGGATGTCGGTCATCACTATCTTCGTCAGTCAGGTGAATCGGCTTTCCTCCACTCAGACTTCTCACATAGATATCATAATTTCCATTCCGATAAGTTTCAAAGGCAATCTTGGTCCCATCTGGAGAAAAGGAAGGGGCGGCCTCTAACTTGGGTGCCCCCAGCCTGCCGTCATCTATGAAGCCCGTATCCCAAAGGGAGTTTGTCCTGGTCAGATTAGTTCTGGACGTCCCGGCGGCGGTCATAATCCATATATCCTGGTCCTGGTCTTGTAACATATCACGAGAGACAAAGGCAATCCATCCTCCTGGAGTTATTTCCGAAGGGTTATCTTTTTCTGAGTCAGTATCACCACCGTTCTCGTCAGCCGGAGCAAGCATGATATTCACCTCACTCCTCCGACCGGCCTCAACCCGAACCTGCCTGGTCTGAGAGATGAAATCATCCTTGGAAACAGTAAGATCATAGGTATTAGGGACAAGATTCTCTATCGTATATCTTCCTGTCTGATCAGTAGCTACGGTGGTAGACAGACCATCCCGGGAAGGGGCGCTCTGGCCGGCTATTGGATGAGGTGAGACAGCGACTGAAGCCTCGGCTACAGGGCGTCCCTGGCTGGTTCTGACCTGACCTGAGATAGCCCCGACATTTGAATCAGGCTCAGGGTGATTAGCCGCGGTAGGAGATCTTTCACTGCCCTCTCCACCGCAACCAGCTAACGAGAAGAGCATTATGATCAGGGGCAACCCTTTAAATAATTTGTTAATCATATTTCGCTAAGTTATGCCGTGCGGCTGATATATTTATATTCTTCCGCCTTTTTAGCCTTGATTCTTTCCTGCCAAACCTTATCCATAATTATGACGACATCACTTTTATAAGACCTCTCCGCCCTCCTGGCATCTTTTAGCTGGAACATTACCCAATACTACGGCACCTACATCCGGATGTTCAGCCGACCGCGTCGCGGGCGG
>JBFMHI010000138.1 GCA_040753085.1 bacterium
ACACGGATGAGACGGATTGACACGGATAAAAATTTATTAGAAAAAATCCGTGAGAATCCGCCAAAATCTGTGTCATCCGTGTGCTATTCTATCATTCTCTTCGTGGCTTTGTGGCTGAACGGTTACAATAATTGATAAGGGCTGATGTCTATCAATAACTACATAAACCAGATTGGTAAATGGCTGGACGGAAGCGGTCCTTACGCCGGGATTGTCTTCAGCAGTCGTATTCGCCTGGCCAGAAACATTAATCAACTTCCCTTTTCCCATTGGGCCAATGCGGCGGCTTTGAAAAAGGTGGCTGAAAGGGTAATGATCGCTGTTCCGAATAATCAGTATATGAAGGGCGCTGAAATTCTGGAATTGGATGAACTGTCCACTTTGGATAAAGAGTTTTTAGTAGAAAGACATCTTATCTCTCCTGAATCGGTTAAAGGAAAGGGTGAGTTGATTGTTATCGGGGATAAAGAATTAGTCTCAGTTATGGTTAATGAAGAAGATCATTTAAGGATCCAGGCGATGGCTTCCGGTCTGCAACTTTCTTCTGTCTGGAGGTATCTGGATCAAATCGATGACAAATTCAGCCAGGAACTCGATTATGCCATCTCTCCGGAATGGGGTTATTTGACGGCCTGTCCGACCAATGTTGGCACAGGGATACGGGCTTCCGTTATGATTCATCTGCCGGCCATAGCTATGACTAAGCAAATCGATAAACTTCTTAAGGCCGTTTCCCAATTAGGCTTGGCTATCAGGGGAATTCATGGCGAGGGCACAGAGGCCTTAGGCAATCTCTTCCAAATATCCAACCAAGTTACCCTGGGCCGGACAGAAGAAGAGATTACCGATAATATTGAACGGGTAAGCAAACAAATCATTGAACACGAAGAAAAAGCCCAGGCCCTCTTGCTCAAGGAAGCCAAAACACAGGTAGAGGATCGCGTCTTTAGGGCTTATGCCATTCTAACCTCGGCCAGGATTGTTACCTCCAAAGAGGCTATAAATCTATTTTCCCTTCTTAGACTGGGGGTCAATATAGGTTTAGTGGAGATAGATTTTTCAACTTTAAATGAAATTTTTATCCTTAGCCAGCCTGCTCATATTCGAAAAAGATACGGCCAAGACCTCTCCCAGGACGAACAGGATGTGCGTCGAGCCGATTTAATCCGAGAAAAACTAACTACAGCACACAGAGCACACAGATAACAGATTTAGAGATACTGTAAGTGTTCAGCCACAAAGACACTAAGACACAAAAATAGAGCAGTAGAGCAGCAGAGCAGTAGTTAAAGACTTTTCTGAAAGTTCCAGAACTGCTGTTCTATTGCTCTACTGCTCTCTAAGTCACATATTTTTTAATAAGTAGCACATTTTCGTGTCTTCGTGCCTTGGTGGCTGAACGGTTACGAGATACTTTCTGGGTTCTGTAATCTGGGTTCTGATTTTAAAATGACTCAAGTCTCTGTCGTTTTCGATCTACCTGTTGATAGACCTTTTTCATACCTTACCCCGCCGGATATTGCCTCTCAAGCCGTCCCTGGCAAACGTGTTTTAGCCCCTTTTGGGAGAAGCTCTCGTATTGGATACATCGTTGGCCAGGGTGATTTTTCTTCCAAAGGACATAAGCTTAAAGAAATAGTGGATATCCTTGACTATAAACCACTCCTTGATCCGCCTATGCTAGAGTTGACCGGATGGATGGCCCAGTATTACCTCTGTTCTTGGGGAGAAGCCATAAAGGCTGTTCTTCCTCAAGGGATTAATCTCAAGACCAGACGAAAGCTGCGATTAATTTCTCTGCCGGATAATCTCTCGGATTTATCTAAGAGGGCGCCTTTGCAAGCTAAGATTCTGGCTGTGCTGAAGACAGAAAAGGAAATCTTCTTAGATGAAATGTCCAAAAAGGTGGGACGCAAAACCTTCTATCTTAGCCTTAACAGTCTGGAAGATAAGGGATATCTGCAGATAGAAGATGAACTTCCGCCTCCCCGGGTTAAGCCCAAAGAGATCAGGGTAGTGGACTTAGCCCGGCCTGTGGAGGAGATTAAAGCCGAAGATTTGCCGCTAAAACAAGATAAGATTATTAAGACCCTCGTTGAATCTCAAACACCCCTCACCTCAACTGAACTGGCGGCCAGAACCGGGACAAGTCTTTCGCCTATTCAAACCTTAGTCAAGCGTGGTGTCCTTAGAATAGAGAGAAAAGAAATCCCACGGCTGCCTTATCCAACTACTGCCTCTCATTTAGAGTTGACCAAAGATACCAGTCACCGAAATTTAAAGCTGACCGAGGAGCAGGAAAAGGCCCTGGGTGTGCTTATCCACCACATTAATGAGAGAAGGTTTAGTGTTACTCTCCTCCACGGTGTAACCGGCAGTGGAAAGACTGAGGTCTATCTTCGGGCCATTGCTCAGGTAATACAAAGAGGCGAGGGGGCTATTTGCCTTGTTCCGGAGATATCCCTTACGCCACAGACCGTGACCCGATTTGCGGCTAGGTTTCCCGGTCAGGTGGCTGTTTTGCATAGCCAGCTTTCTCCCGGGGAAAGATACGACGAGTGGCGGAGGATCAAATCCGGTCAGACCCCGGTGGTAGTCGGCGCCAGATCGGCTGTCTTTGCCCCCTTACCCAAATTGGGTTTGATTATCGTGGATGAAGAACACGAGCCTTCTTATAAACAGGAAGAAAAGAAACCGCGCTACCATGCCAGGGATGTGGCTATTATGAGGGCCAAACTCTCCGGGGCCGTGGTTTTGCTTGGCAGCGCCACACCTTCTCTCAGGTCGTATTATAATACTCGAACAGGCAAGTTTTATTATTTGGAGATGAAATCACGGGTTGATGAGGCCCAGCTTCCCGAGGTAAAACTGGTGGATATGCGGGCCGAGCTTAGCGGTAATAAGAAACAACACATCTTTAGCCTCGCCCTGGTGGAGGCTATGACTGAGCGGCTGGACAGGGGAGAACAAACTATCCTCTTTTTGAACCGGCGAGGATTTGCCAACTTTGTTCAATGTCGAAAGTGCGGCTTTGTCTTTGGCTGCCCGGCCTGTAGTGTCTCTTTGACTTATCACGCGGCCGGCCTAAAACTGCGATGTCACTACTGCGACTACCGACGGCCGCTTCCCCATATCTGTCCGGAATGCCAGGGAGATAAAATCAGGCATTGGGGGCTGGGGACTCAACGGGTGGAGGAGGAATTAACCAGACTTTTCCCTCAGGCCAGGATTGGCCGTCTTGACAGAGATACTACTACCCGAAGAAAGTCCTTAGAAGATATGCTCTCTTCTTTCCAACATGGGGGAATAGACATCCTGGTGGGCACCCAGATGATCGCTAAAGGACTTGATTTCCCCCAGGTTACTCTGGTAGGGGTTATCTCGGCTGATACGGCCCTTAATCTGCCCGATTTTCAGGCCGCCGAACGAACCTTTTCTTTATTGACTCAGGTGGCCGGGCGGGCCGGCCGTGGTAAACGTCCTGGTCTGGTGATCATTCAGACTTACACCCCCCAGCATTACAGCCTTCAGGCCACGGTAACCCACGATTATCACTCTTTTTATCGTCAGGAAATAGCTATTAGGGAAGCCTTAGCCTATCCGCCTTTTGCTCATTTGACCAAAATAACCATAAAAGGACCAGAGGAAAGCCAGGTAGCTAGAGCAGCCATTGATCTGGGGCAAAGATTAAGAGACAGGAAGGCAAAACAGAAACCTGTAAATATACTGGGCCCGGCTCCCTGTCCGATTTCTAAGATTAAAGGCGAATTTCGCTATCAGATACTTTTGAAGGGAAAGACTCAGCCGGCTATCAGGGAGCTTATCGTATCCGCTTTAGAGGAATTTTCCCCCTCCGGTAAGGTGGAAATTGCCCTGGATGTTGATCCCATCGGAATGCTCTGATAGCTGAAGGCTGAAGGCTGAAGGCTGAAGGCGGATTTCGCACCCACTTCGTGGGTACCGGGTACCCGTGACGGCGGATTAGAGAGGGAGGTCTGGTTCATCGTTTAGGCCAATCAGGATAGAGTCCGCCGTCCACATAGTCCACACTGTTCATAGAAGGCCACTCGCCGCCTATTATGTATGAGTGGTCGAAACGATAAACCAGGCCGAGATGGAGTGGCCAATGAAACCATCCAAAATCCAAAATAAGAAAATCCGCAATCCGCAATCCGCAATCCGCAATCCGCAATCCGCAATCCGAAATCCGAAATCCGAAATCCGAAATCCGCAATCCCCAATCCCCAATCCCCAATCCCCAATCCGAAATTCGCAATCCGCAATCCGGGTGTTCATTGCCCCCGGGGCCGGGTTTTGCTTTGGGGTTAAGCGAGCGATCCAGATGGCTGAAAAGGCAGCCGCTGAGACAGGCGGTAAGGTTTACACCCTGGGGCCCCTTATTCATAATCCTCAAGTAGTCGAAAAACTGCATGAGCAAGGGGTGGAGCTAACTGCCGGGATTGAAGATCTCCCGCCAGGGGCAGTTCTTATCCTTCGTTCCCACGGGGTTGGCCCATCAGTTTATGCCCGGGCCGAGAAAGCCGGCTTGAAGATTGTTGATGCCACTTGTCCTAATGTGAAAAAAGTCCAGAGGCTGGCTATTGAATTGAAAAAGAAAGGTTACTGTCTGGTTATCCTGGGGGAGGAACATCACCCGGAAGTAGAAAGTATCATTGAGACGGTAAACAATGAAGCTTATGTGGTGAATGGCGTGAAAGAATCGGAAGGTATACCTTCAGGAAGGCGAATAGGGCTTATTGCCCAGACCACCCAGACTCTTAAGAATCTTGAAGCCGTCACTGCTTTCCTTATCAGAGGGGCGGAAGAGCTTCGGGTATACAATACCCTTTGTGAGGCTGTATCCACAAGACAAAGCGCCTCGCTCGATCTGGCGAAAAAGGTGGATTTAATGCTGGTGGTGGGGGGGTATAACAGCGCCAATACCACCCGCCTGGCTCAGATCTGTCATCAGGCCGGATGTGAAACTCATCATATTGAGGTGGCGGCTCAGATAGACCCAGCCTGGTTTGGAAATAAACAGAAGGTAGGGATAACCGCCGGGGCCTCTACGCCGCCCTGGATTATTGAGGAAGTCCGGGAAGTGGTGGCTTCTCTAAAATGATGGTACGGTTAGAGGAATGAAAAAGTATGATTGTGTAGTGGTTGGCGCCGGGCCGGCCGGGGCAACAGCCGCCTACGAATTAGTCAGGAATGGGCTGGAAGTTATTCTACTGGAAGCTGAAAGATTACCTCGAAACAAGACTTGCGGTGGATGTCTTTCAGCCAGAGTTAACCGACTACTGGACTTTGATCTGTCTGAAGTAGCTGAGGATGAGATTCATCAAGGGAGGTTTACTTATAAATTCCACGGCGGATTTGAAGTTAATTCAGACCGGCCAGCCGCGTATATGATCAACAGAGATAAATTTGACTATGATCTGGTTAAAAGGGCGATCCAAAGAGGGGCGGTGGTGTTGGATAAAAGGCGGGTGGCCCGGATAGATATAGAAAAAACCGACCTCAAGGTATGGGCTGATAATCGGGCTTATCAGGCCAGGATAGTAATTGGAGCAGACGGGACCAGGGGAATAGTGGCCAAATCAGTGGGTATCCGCAAGGTCAAGACCGACTTTGGATTAACTATTTCCACCCAGTTTCGGCCATCTGCTCAGCAATTGGCTGAACACCAGGGAATGGTTCACCTTGATTTCGGGGTGGTCAGATTCGGTTATGGGTGGATCTTTCCTAAAGGAGATCACCTTTCCGTGGGTGTGGCCAGTTGGAGAGAGAAAGGGAAACTTTTACAAGCCAGCTTTGATAAGATTAGGGCCGTAGCTCAAAAAGACCATAACCCGGCTAAACCTCAGTCCTTCAATGCCACTAAAATTACTCCAGGCGGGACGGTCTTGCCCCGCTATCATAAGAGAAAATATGGTAAAGAGAAGGTTGTCCTGGTGGGAGATGCGGCTGGTCTGGTTGATCCATTTTTAGGGGAAGGTATCTACTATGCCATAAAGAGCGGCCAGATGGCTGCTCAGGCCGTAAAAGAAAGCTTGAAAACAAATAAGTCCCTCCAGTCGGTTTATGAAGAACTCTTAGAAAGAGAACTATTAATCGAATTAGATGCCGCCGCTACTCTTGCCGGACGATTTTACAGACATCCTTTTATCCTTTACAATCTCCTCAGGAAAAGTAAGAACCTTCAAAATGTCTGTTTGGATTTGATGTTGGGTGAAGCTAACTATCAAGAACTGAATAGTCGATTTCAGGCATTACCATAAGGTGACGAGGCCGTCCTATGGATAGGATTGATCGAGCTATACTTAATGAAATTCAAATTGACTTCCCTCTTGATCCGGAACCGTATAAGATCCTGGCTGAAAGATTGTCTCTCCCTGAAGAAGAAGTGCATAAGCGAATAAAAAATCTTAGGATTAAGGGGATCATCCGCCGTATTGGCGCCTCTTTCGATTCCAGACGGGTGGGGTATGTGAGCACTTTAATAGCGATGAAGGTCCCTTCCAATAAAATAGAAGAAGTTGGTCATCTGACCAGTCAATACCCAGGGGTAACTCACAACTATCTTCGGCCGGGAGATTACAATCTGTGGTTTACCCTGATTACCCCATCCGTGGAAAAAAAAGAGGAAATCTTGCAGGAGATAAAAGACAGGACCGGCATTGAGGAACTGATGGACCTTCCGTCTAAACAGCGCTTTAAGATTGAGGTCAACCTGGAGGTATGATACCCACCCAATCGTCCCGTCCCTAAAACAGTGTCTCAATATTCAATCCTTCCTTTAGGGATTGGGACGGGTGGGGATAAAAAAAGGGAACTTCCGTTTCTATTTCCGAAAGTCCCCAGTTCGTATTGTTAAATATGGCTCCCCGAGAGAGCACCAAATAACAAACTTGACCTGCTCAAACTAACCTTCCTCAAAGATGATGCCAATAAACTGCCTTATGCCCTTGTGGACGAGTTCAGTTTCGCCATTGTCAATATCGCCAAGGGTCAAAAGCACCTTCTTTCAGAAGAAGCCATAAAAGCCATGCAGGAAGCAAAGGAAAAGCAGGCATCGTTTCAAAACTGAGGAATAGAAGCTTTACGATTTCCCCAAAGATGGTATACTTTGAATATATCCCAATCACACCACTAATCGGACTACTACAAGGAGGTTCAAATGAAGGATACCATCACTCTACGGGATACGCTTCCAACCACTCTATCCATAACTGCTTTTGGGTCAGATGGCTCGTTTCTCACTCCCTTTGGGGAACCGGAGATAGGGAGATTTGCCGACCCTGACCCATCATCCACGACCAAACTATCTGCCTGCTACCACACTCAA
>JBFMHI010000139.1 GCA_040753085.1 bacterium
AGATGAACTGGTACTTATAACCAGTCAAGAGATACAGATAGGTACGGTATCCTATCAACAGATTCCAGAGCCAAGAGAATTAGGAGTAAAACTCCTTAAGGCTGCTTCCGTCTCTTTGCCAAAGGTCATACCTTATCGAAATGTAGTTGTAGCCACCAGGAAAAAATTAACCAGTCGCCGTAACCTATAGAAATTAAAAGGGTTAAAGAGTATAATTGTTGTTTAAAATTTTGGAACATCCGCTCTATAGTTCCATACTTTATGGTGTGATTAGCATAATAAGAAGTAATGTGTTAGATATAAGCGGTAATACTACCATTAAGATATTTTTTCGATAAAATTTGTTGACTTTTTCAAAAAAATATATTATGCTGACCCTATAGCTTAAGAACCGATCACCTGGTTGCCCCGGGTTATTGAGAAGATACCTAAAAATGATAGTGAGGAAAGATAAGGGTGTATTTCCCAGTTTATAGGCCGAGGCGTTTAAGAGAAAAAGAAGCCTTGCGCGGCCTGATTAGAGAGACAAGGATAACAGCGGCCAATTTGGTTATGCCTTACTTTGTTGTCCATGGAAAGGGGGTAAAAAGGGAAATCACATCTATGCCGGGCAATTTCCATTTCTCCATAGATGAGTTAATCAAGGAGTTGGAAGAAACAAAGGAATGGGGGATCAAGGCGGTCCTTCTTTTTGGGATCCCGGCCGCCAAGGACGCTATGGCTTCTGAGGCTTACGCGGCTGATGGTATTATTCAGTCAGCCATAAGAGACCTGAAGGAAAAACACTCGGAGATATTAATCATTACTGATGTTTGTCTTTGCGAATATATGGATCATGGTCACTGCGGGATAGTCCAGGGAGGCAAGATCCTGAATGACAAAAGCCTGGACCTTTTAGCTAAGACGGCCCTTTCCCACGCGGAGGCCGGCGCGGATATGCTGGCCCCCTCGGATATGATGGACGGGCGGGTGAAGGCTATCAGGGAGACCCTTGATCAGGCGGGATATACTCACCTCCCGATTATGTCTTATTCGGCCAAATTTGCTTCTTCTTTTTATGGTCCCTTTAGAGAGGCGGCTTCTTCAACCCCGGCCTTTGGAGATCGGCGTTCTTATCAGATGGATCCGGCCAATGCTGATGAAGCCATAAGGGAGGTCGCCCTGGACATAGAAGAAGGAGCTGATATAGTGATGGTCAAACCGGCCCTGGCTTATTTAGACATTATCTATCGGGTCAAACACGAATTTGGCTATCCGGTAGCGGCCTATAATGTAAGTGGTGAATTCTCTATGTTAAAGGCGGCTTCTCAAAGAGGATGGATTAATGAGTCTGCCTCTGTGTTGGAGATATTAACCGGCATTAAACGAGCCGGCGCAGATATTATTATCACTTATTCTGCTAAAGAAGCAGCTAAGTGGATAAAACAGAAAGGAGTATAGAGATGGTAGAAGAAAGCGGTATGATCACGGACCGGCGTCCCACGATTATGACAGTTAAGGAGGTGGCTAAATACCTGAGAATGCATATGACCAGCGTTTATCGATTAGCCAAAGCCGGGAGGCTGCCTGCTCACAGGGTGGGCGGGAGTTGGCGGTTCAAAAAAGGAGAAATAGAAGAGTGGCTTAAAAATCGCGGCCATGCCCCCAATGCAGAAGAATAGCCGTAAGCGTTCAGCCACTAAGGCACAAAGACACACTCGTGATGTCTTAGTGTCTTGGTGGCCTGAATGGTTACTAAGAGCCCTAAAGCCGCTTTCGTCTTTTTTTAGAGAGACTAACTATATTAAGGGTGATTAAATAAGACATGCCAGCCGCCAGGACAGAGAGGACAGTGTTGCCTAAGAGGTAAATCCAGCAGGATGTAGTCATAATATCAAGTATCTGGCCATCTTTTACCTCTTCAAGCACCTGGCTCCAGTCATAACCGGTCAAAAGAGAACCTAACAGGGCGCTTAAGCTCCAGAAAAAAGGGGTGGTAAAGGGATTCATTATCACACTCCCCAGGAGGGCCGAGGCCTTATTCCATTTAAACAGAGAGGCTAGTAGAAGGGCTAGGATTGTCCCGCCTCCAAAGGTAGGAAATATCCCTAAAGCTACCCCGGCAGCCATCCCCATAGCTACCTTGTGAGGAGAATCATTGGCCCGAATGAGTTTAAGGCAGAGATAACGAAAGAATCGTCCTGGTCTGAAATTCATAATGGAAATTATCACCCACAGCCCAGAAGAAACCAGAAAGTTGGGGGAAGAGATAGGCAAGAGACTTGAAAGGGGAGATATAATCTCTTTAAGCGGTGAATTAGGCACAGGCAAGACCTGTTTTGCTCAGGGAATAGGGCGGGGCCTCGGCATAACCGAAGGAATACGAAGCCCCACTTTTATCATTATTAACGAGTACCAGGGTCGGCTTCCCCTTTACCATATAGATCTTTACCGGCTTGAAGGTAGCTCTCGGATCTACGAGCTTGGTTATGAAGAATATCTATATGGGGAGGGTGTCTGTGTGATTGAGTGGGGGGAAAAGATTAACGAACTCCTCCCCCCAGAGCATCTATCAGTAAATTTCACCTGGATGAATGACACTCAACGCCAGATTCAGTTCTTTTCTTCCGGGAAACGATTTCAAGGCTTATTACCTCAAATTAGCCTCCCCCCTATGGCCGTCGGATAAGATAATGCCTCTTTTTTCCTATCACCCACCTGCTGTCCTTAAGACTTCTGCAAACTTTGATTCCTGCCGGGCATACTCCTTTAACACCTTCCAGATAATATCCCGCTCTCCTTTTAACTCCTTTGTTCGTCTTACTACCGACGAGATGGCCTTGACCCCTATCTGCCTCTAAACCGGCCGGAAACTTTTCCGCCGAGCTCTCCTATGCCGGCGATTTTGCCTGGGCCAGCACATCTCGAATCATATTTTCCAGGGTATTGAGAAAGGCGCCGACTACCGATTGATTTGGTTTCGAGGTAGCCGAAGCGGCCGGGGGGACATCAGAGGTATTCTGAGTCGAAGGAGCTTCCTGGCCATGGGCCATATTCTGATTAGCCCTGACCATGCCTAAACTAAGATTAACTACCTCGTGGTTGATTTGTTCCAAGGTCTCAGACATCTTCATCATTGACTGGTAAGCATCAATGGCCTGTTTCAGGGTTTGGACCCGATTCTCTATCCGTTCCAGCCTGTTGGCCTTATTTTCTTCTCTCTGTGTTTCTCCATCCTGGTCCGGGGCTTCTCTTTCCCTTTCTTTAATCTTTTGTTCGGATTCGGCTATTTTCCGCTCGAGGACGTCTTCCGCCTCCTCTAAGTCTTCCTTTTTCTGGTCAATTTCTTTCTCCTTTGATTTAGCTTCAATCCCTTCTTCCTCTGTTTCCGCCTCTTCAACTTGTTCTGTTTCAGTTAGCGGTGAAGTTGGTTCTTCTTCAGGTGGAGCGGCCTCCTGATTTTGGCCCTCCCCTGGAGTTGTTGGAGCTATCCCCCTTCCACCATGCCCGGCTTCTTCTCTCTTGTAAATTATCCGCGCTTCACTCTTGCCTGATGTAGCCGCGAAATAGGCCCCTTCCTTGTTTATGTCTAAATGGATACCGGAATAAACTACTGTCCCGCCTTCTCTGGCTGCTTCTCTTTTAAATCTGGCGATATTACCCAGTTCATGAGAAGCGACCCGAAGGATACTCATATTGGCCTTGGCCGGCAAACCCAGACCCGGCTCGCCCGGATCAAGACGGTAATAAAGGGTAGGATTGGCCAGATTAGACTCTATTTGCATGGGGCATTCCTTCTCCTTTTTTCAGCCTTTACTTCTTCCTTTCTCTTAGCTCATTTCTAAAGGCTTCTAAGCGGGGTAATTCCTCTAAATCCCTCTTTCTTCTTGCCGCTTTCTTACTTTCAATTATATCATCGAGAGAAGCGCAAGGAAATCTTCTTTCAATAAGCCTGCTGCGCTTTTCTGCTTCCTCAAAAGACTTTATCCCATCAGGTGCAAATACTATGTCTAAAGGAAAAGAGCCACCTCTAATTTGGATAAAATCCTTTCCCTTGATTATTGCT
Organism: bacterium; assembly: GCA_040753085.1. Lineage (NCBI taxonomy): Bacteria > bacterium. The sequence goes on from JBFMHI010000139.1 coordinate 4,046, forward strand.
TCTTTCAGGACTCTATCTATAATAAATCCGAGCTCCTTTAATGCCTTTAAAAGATTCTGGCAATTTTTCTCTGATTTCTCAGGAAATATATCTATATCCTGAGTGGTGCCGGGATAACCATAGAGAATGGCTCCACTTTTTCCAATAAAAAGATATTTGACTTTATGTTTATGGAAGACCTTAGCTAATTTTATAATTTTCTCAATCATCGCTTACCATGATAATAACCTAACCACTTTGGCAAATTCTTCTCCGCCCACTGGCGATAATCTTGGGTAGTATCAAATATCCGGTAAGGTGCGTCATCGATTACAGGTATTTTCAGAGGAATAAATCCTAATTCAATATGTTCACTAACCTTACGCAAGAGGGCATCTTGAAAGTCGAGTCTCTGTTGCTCTTCTTCATTTAGCCTACCGATATGATAAATAAGTCTTTTCATATATCGATGATTATGATCGTAACTACTCAGCCCAGCCTTTTTTGAGGCTTTTATCCGAGAGGCTTCTCTTTAATAAAGTCTGTAACTACTCAGGCAGATAGGTTGAAGGCTAAATAGTTACTAAGGTCTTCTAACGACGAGCATCAGCCGCCGACGGCAACGGCGCACGTTTTTCGCGCTGCTGGCGGCGGTCGGCTGCACGCGATGTTAGCACCCGAACATACCTATGAGTTACCTCTCTGCCACACTGGGCTTACCAACCGGAATCTTGGACACTTGTATGACTAACTGCAATGCCTTATTAACCGCATCTGAGTCGGGAAACGCAGCAGCCACATCCGGCCTCAAGAGTACCAGATTTGTGCCTTCCCGATAGCGTTCGGCATACTTACCTCTTACGCCTCCTTTGAGCAGTTCAGCAAGGTCATATTCCGGTCGCAATTCGTCCTCTATCTCAAGACCAGTTTCCTTCTTCATATTCTTTTCTCTCTCGGGGTGTCAACTCCCGTGCATTGATGATACGAATGCGATTACCACGCTCGGTATGTGAAACGATCAGCAATCTGAAACGATGAGACAAGCCGACAATAATCCACCGGTCTTCTTCGGTGGAGTGATCAGGGTCAGCCACAGTCACACTCAATCTGTCCTGGAACACTGTAGCGGCTTCTTCAAATGAGACCTTATGCCGCTTGAGATTGCTCGCTGCTTTGTCCGGATCCCACTCGAATTGTAATCCCACGCTGCTCCTATATTCTCGATTGAAGTTGTCTCAACGATGTTGAAATTGGTTGTATGGTGTGCGTCGCCGCATGCTAAGACCGTTTAATTATACCAGAAAATTCTCATCTTGTCAAGAGGCAAAAAACCCGGGAGAACAATCACCTCAAATTTGTTAAAAAGGTTGACGGAACGACTATTTTATGATATAAGATAGCTTAGTGGCTTCCTGACCCTTAAGAAGGGGGAGGTCTTGATCATCGCCAAGGAGGATAAATGATGGTAAAAATAAGGCGGGCTTTAATCAGCGTTTCTGACAAGCGGGGCATTATTGCCTTAGCTGAAAATCTGAGTCAATTAGGCATATCCATTATCTCTACTGGGGGGACAGCTAATGTCCTTAGGGAAGCAGGTGTTCCGGTTACAGTTGTCTCCGATCTGACAGGATTTCCTGAGATACTGGGAGGTCGAGTAAAGACCCTGCACCCGGCAGTTTATGGCGGTATCCTGGCCAAACGGCGCCCAGATCATTTGGAAGAACTGGGCAAACACAGAATCGAACCGATTGATATGGTCGTGGTCAACCTCTATCCCTTTGGTGAAACCATTCGTCGCAGCTCTTCCGAAGAAGAGGCCATTGAAAACATTGACATTGGTGGACCGACTATGATCAGAGCCGCTGCCAAGAACTACCCATATGTGGCCTCGGTAGTTAACCCGGCCAGATACGAAGGTATCATCACGGCTTTAAGAGAAAACGCCTGTTGTCTAAAAGAAGATATGCTTTTTTCTCTGGCCCAGGAGGCCTTTGCTTATACGGCGGCCTATGATGCCCTGATAGCCGGATATTTTCAACGGGATGTCAAATTTCCCGAGACACTGAATCTGAGTTATGTCAAGGTGGGAGACTTGAGATATGGCGAGAATCCTCACCAGCAGGCCGCCTTCTACCGCCTACCGGAGATAAGGTCACCGTCTATTGGAAATGCAGAGAAGTTATGGGGTAAAGAGCTTTCCTATAATAACCTGCTCGATTTAGATGCCGCCCTGGAAACAGTCCGGGAATTCGATGAACCGGCCGCCGTAGTCATCAAGCATAATAATCCCTGCGGTGTAGCGGTGGGAGATAGTTTGTCCGAGGCGTATGCGCGGGCCAGAGGGTGCGATCCTGTTTCGGCCTTTGGTGGCGTGGTCGGATTGAACCAACAGGTTGAGGCTGAGACAGCCCGCCAGATCACGGAGACCTTTATTGAGGCGGTCATCGCCCCTGATTTTAGCCCGGAGGCCCTTGAAATCCTTAAAGAAAATCGCGATCTTAGAATCATTAAAGTCAGCTCTCTGGAAGGAATGAGACGGCGGGAGATGTATCTAAAGCAGGTAACCGGCGGCTTATTAGTCCAGGACCGTGATCTGGCCCGGCTTGATCCAGAGGATATAAAGGTGGTCACCTGGCGTCAGCCGACCAAAGAAGAAATCGCCGCCTTCCTTTTTGCCTGGAAGGTGGTCAAACACGTTAAGTCCAATGCCATTATCCTGGCTCTCCCTGACCGGACCGTAGGTATTGGGGCCGGACAGATGAGCCGAATTGATTCCACCCGGATAGCCGTGGCCAAGGCCGGAAACAGAATAGCTGGCGCCGTCCTGGCTTCGGATGCCTTCTTCCCCTTCCGGGATAATGTCGACGAGGCCGCCAAAGCCGGCATTAAGGCCATTATTCAACCAGGAGGCTCTTTGCGAGACGAAGAGGTGATCAAGGCGGCTGATGAATATAACTTGGCGATGGTCTTTACCGGCCGGAGGCATTTTAGGCATTAGAGTTATAGTGAACGACATAAATAAGTTGAGATGTTTACGGGAGGGCAACCCTTTAGGGTTGCTTGTAGCAAGGCTAAAGCCTTGCCCTACGTCTACTTAATTTTAGCGTTCAGTAACTGCTCAAAACTAAGTTAAGCAGTTAGTTGGGAGACAAAGCAAAATTCCCTCTCCCTTGATGGGAGAGGGATAGGGTGAGGGTGAAATGGGCGGGCAATATTATTACTCTTGCTAAAAACCT
>JBFMHI010000140.1 GCA_040753085.1 bacterium
TCCGTGTTTCATCTGTGTGCATCTGTGGCTGAACGGTTACGATAACAGAAGACAGAGCACAGGTTCGGCGCTATGAGAAGACCAGATCCAAGAATATCACAAAAGATCGCCTTTGCCATACTTTTATTATCTACCCTTTTTGTCCTTGTCCCGGCAGGGCTGATTGTCCTGGTAATTATCAAAAACGGGCTTGGGGCGGTAACCTGGGAATTCCTAACTACCGCCCCCCGTAATGGCATGCGAGAGGGCGGAATTCTGCCGGCTATGGTGGGAACCGCTTGTTTAGTAGTAGGGGCTATGAGCGTGGCTATCCCTTTAGGCGTGCTATCGGCTATTTATTTGAACGAATATGCCGGCCAGAACCTCCTAACCAGAGTGATTAAGTTGGCCATTATTAATCTGGCCGGGATTCCTTCAGTCGTTTATGGCCTCTTTGGTATGGGGATTTTTGTCATCTTTTTGAAATTCGGGGCCTCTATCCTGGCCGGATCCCTTACCCTGGCGATTATGAACTTGCCGGTTATCATTACGGCTACTCGTGAGGCCCTGGCCAGTGTTCCCCAATCTTTCCGGGAAGTGAGTCTGTCTTTGGGTGCCTCTAAATGGCAAACGATCCGACATGTGGTCCTGCCCAATTCCATCCCGGGCATCCTCACGGGTATTATCCTTGAGATTAGCCGGGCGGCTGGGGAGACCGCCCCGATTCTTTTTACCGTAGCGGCTTTTTACCTGCCCGGACTTCCCACCTCTGTCTTTGACCAGGTAATGGCCTTGCCCATGCATTTATATGCCATCTCAACCCAGATACCCAACATCGAACTTGAGGTCCGTTATGCCACGGCCCTGGTGCTTCTGGGGTTAGTCTTCGGTGTTAATTCTATGGCTATCATCATCCGGGCTAAATTGAGAAGGAAAAAGGCATGGTAAACCCAGGAGAAAGAAAAGATGGCCGGTCCTTTACCCGTAAAAGTTTTAACTGAAAATCTGAATATATGGTATGAGGACCGCCTGGCGATCAAATCTCTATCTATTGAAGTCCAGGCGAACGAAATACTGGGCATCATTGGTCCGGCCAATAGTGGCAAGACCTCATTTTTACGGACATTAAATCGCCTGATTGATCTAATTGAAGGAACAAAGGTAACCGGCCGCGTAATGATAGATAATACGGATATCTATGGGCAGATCGATGTTGAAGCACTTCGACGCAAGGTAGGCATGATCTTTGCCCTCCCCACCCCTTTGCCGATTTCCATATTTGACAATGTCGTTTATGGATTGCGCCGAAAAGGGATAAAAAATCTGTCCTTACTTGAAAAAGCGGTAGAGCAAAGTCTGAAGGCGGCTTATCTCTGGGATGAGGTTAAAGACAGACTGCATCAACTGGCGATGAAACTTTCCGGCGGACAGCAGCAGAGACTTTGTATCGCCCGCACCCTGGCCCTGGAGCCGGAGGTAATCCTCTTTGATGAACCCTGTTCAGGACTTGACCCTGTTTCTACCGCCAAGGTAGAAGAGGCTATGATGAAATTGAAAGAGAAATATACTATCATACTGGTAACCAACAACACCAAACAGGCCGCCCGGGTGGCCGACCGCACCGCCTTTTTTTTGATGGGAGAAATGATCGAGATAGGACAGACCGAAAGGATTTTTACTGTGCCGCAAGACCAACGAACAGGGGATTATATTACCGGTAGATTTGGATAAAAATAGTGTAACTATTCGGGTCTTTTGACAGGATTTACAAGCAAGATGGACAGGATGTTAAATAAGTAGGTTATCCGGTTAATCAAAAAAATTATCTTAACGCAGCCTCTGGCCGCAACCAAACGAGAATAAGTTTTGAGTTTCGAGTTTTGGGTTCCTCCCAACTCGAAACTGAAGTAACTATAACTTGATCATCGAGTGATAGACTATGGCTATAATAGAAGTAAATGACTTAAACCTATATTATGGAAACTTCCAGGCCCTGAGAGGAATTAATCTTTCTATTAAAGAGAACAAGATTACTGCCCTGATTGGTCCTTCAGGTTGTGGCAAATCGACCCTTCTGCGGACATTTAACCGAATGAATGACCTCATTGAAGGAGTGGTAATAACAGGGAAAGCCCTTATAGATGGAGAGGATATATACCATCCCAAAACAGACTTAATCAAACTTCGTAAAAAAGTAGGCATGGTATTTCAACGGCCTAATCCTTTTCCCTTTTCGATCTTTGAAAACATCCTCTTTGGAATGAAGGTTCACAATGTTCAACCTGATAATGGATTTGAGGTGGTAGTTGAATCTTGTTTAAGAGAAGTTTTACTCTGGGATGATCTGAAAGATAAACTCCATACCTCAGCCCTAAAGCTTTCCTTAGAGCAGCAACAGCGGCTTTGTATCGCCAGACTTTTACCAGTAAAACCGGAGATCTTGCTTATGGATGAACCATGCTCAGCCCTCGATCCGATGGCTACTCAAAGAATAGAAGAATTAATGCAAGAGATGAAAAAGGAGTATACCATTGTTATCGTTACCCACAATATGCAGCAGGCGGCTAGAATATCTGAAGAGACCGGTTTTATGTTGCTGGGTGAATTGATAGAATTCAGTGATACAGCGACCATCTTTACCAGGCCGAAGGATAAACGAACCCAGGATTATATCACGGGAAGGTTTGGATGATTAACAATTAACCATTGATAATTGATTGATAAGTAACTATTCAGCCACTAAGGCACAAGTAACCGTTCAGCCACAGATGCACACAGATGAAACACGGAAAATCCGTGAGCCGTGTCCGTGATTCGGGTCTGTCCTTAGGCTGTAGGGACAACCCTTGTGGTTGTCCGTCTACGGAACGGACATGGACAAGCACGGACAGGGACAAGCCCTGTCCCTACACTTCCGCCTTCTGTCCTGTGTTATTTATCCGTGCTAATCCGTGTAGCTATACCTGAACGGTTACAGGCACAAAGACACAACCTCGATCCTCGATACTCGATCCTCGATCCTCGATGCTCAATACTGGACACTGAATCCTTTACCAGCATCGAACATCGAGCATCGAATATCGAGCATCGAGCATCCAGCATCGAGCATCGAGGATCGAGGATCGAGCATCCAGCATCATGTGATGAACGGTTACGATAATTGTAAATAGGAGGTGACCAAGATGGAGAGACATTTTGATGAAGAATTGAACTCATTAAAGGAACAACTGCTTATGATGGGCGGTTTAGTGGAGGCGATGGTAAATCAGGCCATAAAAGCCCTGGTCGTTCGTGATGCCAGCCTCGTGGAAGAAGTGATTAAAAAGGAAGAGGAGGTGAATAAGCTCCATTTAAATATAGATGAACTCTGTCTTCAGTTGATTGCCTTAAGACAACCTCTGGCCATAGATCTAAGATTCATTCTGGCTTCCTCCCGAATAATCTCTGACATGGAAAGAATGGGAGACTTAGCCATAAATATTACTGAGAATACCTTAGAGCTTTTAAAGGTGCCTCCCTTAAAGCCACTGATCGATCTGCCCAGGATGGCTGAAATTACTCAAAAGATGGTCAAAGATTGTCTTGAGGCCTTTATTCGGAAAGATACCCTTCTGGCTCAGACCGTAATCGATAAGGACGATGAGGTGGATGGCCTCAAAGATCAAATCTTTCGGGAACTCCTGACTTATATGCTGGCTGACGCCGGGGCTATTAAGCGAGCCTTAGAGCTTATTCTCGTCTCGCGCCATTTAGAACGTATCGCTGATCACGCGACTAATGTGGCCGAAGATGTTATCTTTCTGGTTAAGGGCAAAGACATCAGGCACCCTCGGGTTTATGAAGAACGCTCCCACACGGCCTAAGTTCCTTTCAGCCTTCAGCCTATTCACCTGAGTCGTTACGTGGCGGCTTCGCTATGCTGGGCTGGACTACTCCCGTGGCTTTACTATGGCCACCGCATAGCTGTCAGGTTTAAAATATTTCCTGGCTACCCGCTGGATGTCTTCCCTGGTCACGGCCTCGATTCGCCCGGCATAACCATCACCATAGGCATATCCCAGACCGTAAAGTTCATCCAGGGCCGCTTCAAAGGCCTGAGAAGAATTGGTCTGCCGGTCGATCTCTTTAGTCCCAATAAGATGGCGTTTGGCCCGTTCTATCTCATCTTCGCCGACCAACACCTCTTTCAGTCGGTCTATTTCTTCTAAAAGCCCGGCCCTGGCCTCCTCGATTTTTTCCGGCACGGTTCCCACGTAAAAGACGTAAGCCCCTGGATCAAGACCTAAGATATCAAAGGTCCCCACAAAATAGGCCATGCCCAGTTTGCCCCGGATATGTTCAAATAACCTCGATCCCTGCCCTGAAAGAATTGAGGTCATAATTTGAAAGACATCCCGGTCCGGGTCGGCCACATCAACCCCGGGGAAGCCAAGTAAGATGACCGCCTGTCTTCTCTCTTTCTCCTCGACTGCTTCTCGAACCTGAGTAATCCGACCCTCCTCAGGGACTTTTACCTGAGGCAACTCCTTGGGCTTAAAATCCTTAAAGATGCGGCTGATCTGTGGAATAACCTTCTTTTGATCCACATCCCCAAAGACAGCCAACACCATATTGTTGGGCCGACAATAATCCTGATGCAGTTGGATAAGATCTTGGCGGGTCATCTTAGCTATGCTTTCCGCCTGCCCAATGGATTGAAAACGATAGGGATGGGTCTTAAAGAGGGTCTTTTGCAAAAGTTTCCTGGCCACCGTAATGATGTCATCCTCCTGGGCCTTGATGCCCGCCTGGATAAGCTCTCTCTCCTTCTCCATTTCTTCGGGTGGAAAGATGGGATTCATCAGGCAGTCGGCCAGGATTTCCAGCCCCAGGTCAAAATCATCCGATAGAATATTAACCGAGGCCCCAAAACTGTTATTCCCCCCGTATGCCCCGATGGAACCACCTCTTGATTCAATGGCATAGGCGATCTCTTCCCTGGTGCGACCTTTGGTACCCTTGAGGAGCATACCCTGAAGGAAATTGAAGATGCCGTTGTTAGCCTCCTTTTCTAACCTGACTCCCCCTTTAAAGACCGCCCGAATGGAAACAGCCGGCAAGGAATGATTCTCACGGACAAGCACCGTCAGACCATTTTTAAGGGCCGTCTTGGTTATTTCCTCTCGGGGGAGAGCGGCTGGTGTCCAAGTCTCGGCGGACTGATCCTGCTTGGGAGTCAACACGGCCACGGTCAGGTTGTCCATTCGGAGATATTTTCTCACCACCCGTCTAATATCTTCCGGCTTTACCTGCTTTATTCTGTCTACATAAGTCTTCGAATAGTTAATATCCCCGGTCACCAGTTCATTAGAGGCCAGATCCCCGGCCTGGTCTTCAATGGTCTCTCTGGAAAAGATATGATCAGCCACCACTGACTGTCTAGCCCTGGCCAGTTCGTCTTTGTCTACCAACTCTATCTTTAGCTTATTGACTTCCTTAAAGATAGCGGCTTCGGCCTCCGCTAATTTTTCGGCTTCCAGAGTAGCTGAGAAGCCGAAGATACCCGGATAGGCCGGGGTATATGACCAGGCGCTGATGGAATGAACCAATTGCTGCTTCTCTTTTATCTGGCGGTATAATCTGGAAGTGGCCCCCTGCCCCAGGATAATGGCTGCTACATCAAGGGGATAGACATCATCCGAATGGATGCTTACCGTATGAAATCCGGCCAGGAAATGAGCCTGACTCACATCCCACGGCCTGACCTGCCTTCTTTCTCCCAACTGAGGCGGTTCTTTCGGGATAAAGATGGGGTGCAGCTTCTGGCGGGCAAAATCCTTAAAAGTCTCCTTAATTTCCGAGAGGGCTTCAGTCTGCTCAAAATCACCCGCCATAACCAGAATCATATTATTAGGGATATACATCCGCTGGTAATAGGTGACTAAGTCGTTTCTAGTCAGTTCCTTAAAAAGAGGCTCATAACCAATTGTCGGATGACGATAAGGGTGCAAGCGATATGCCTCGCTAAAAAAGAGGCGATGCAAAAGCCGGTCAGGATCATCCTCATTCATATTAATCTCCTTTAAGATAACCTCCTGCTCTTTGGCCAGTTCTTCGGGATCAAAGGAAGAATTCATCACCGCATCAGCCATAACCTCTAAGGCTGTTTTCCAGTGTCTTGAGGCAATAGAGATATGGTAGACCGTCCGGTCCGATCCGGTATAGCCGTTGATAGTTCCGCCGGCCCCCTGAATAGTTCGGGCAATCTCACCCACCCCCCTCATTTTTGTGCCTTTAAAGAGCATATGTTCCACAAAATGAGATAGGCCGGCCCCCATATATTCCTCTTCCGTAATCGCTCCGGCCTTAACCCACATCTGAAGGGCCACGACTGGTGCGGTATGCATCTCTTTTAGAATAACGGTCATCCCGTTGTCCAGGATGTATCGGAATGCGGATGGCGGATGGCGGATTGGCGCGGCTTCCGGTAATGGAGCAGGAATGCTCTTACAGCTAATAAGACCTATGATCAAGGCCAGGCTTAGAATTAACCCCCCGATCAAAGATGTCTCTCTTTTGAATTTCATAGCCAACCTCCTATATTTCTAAAAGCCTTCAGCCTATCCACCTGAGGAGTTACTCTCTCTTAATAGAGGCTGAATAGTTACATAATATATAGCATCCGACAGAGTTTGTCAATAATTATTTGGGCCATCTGTCGCCGGTGACCCCCGCCCAACCTCCTGACCGCCAGCTTCTTGATAAGCTAAGCCAGTGTGCTTACTGGAGATTATTGAAGCTTTATCAGACGGTCTTCTACGCTTTGCCTTCTATTCCGTCCAGTAAAATTGAGGAAGTATTTGCCCACGAGGTCTTCAGATTGCTGAACATGTCCACTCTCCTCCACCGAAAGCTGCTTCCCCTGAAGTTACCTGCGAACCATTCTATGACGATCTCTCCTATGGGAATAAGGCCTTTCTTTTCCACTTGATGGCCCAATCTGGCGTGATCATCTTGGGACACCACTTCCCCCAAAATTTTCCTCTTTTCCTCTTTTCCTCAACTTTTCGCTTGACTTACTCATTTTTATATGCTATAATCCACAATCATTAGGCTCAAGGCACTAAAAAACATCTGGGGGGCACTTCTATGACACTTCTTCCGAATCACCCTGAAATCAAAATTCGGCATCGTTTCAAAATGCTGAAATAGCAGCTTTACACTTTTAGCAATTTTAGGCAATGTGTGCAGCAAACATAAACAGCCTTTTCCCGCTCTGAAAGCCAGTTTGGGAC
>JBFMHI010000141.1 GCA_040753085.1 bacterium
GTCTCCTTTTATAGGTTGCATAGAAAGCCGTTTTTTAGGAATTTTAGCTAACTTTTAAACACCTAAACACAATATGTTGTGGTTTCGCTAGGTAAGGCTACTATATAGAGGCTGAGTAGTTACTTAATATCTTATTAACCATTCTCTTTGCTATTTGAAGTGAATTCCTTATTTCTTCATCAGTAAGTTCAGATGCCACAATAAACGGATAGCGTTCTTCAACATAGTAATAAGTTATCTTTAGGCATTCTTGACGGAATTCTTCAAAAGATGGTTCATAGTTAACAACATCATTTAAAAGTGTTTCTAAGTTATGAATCCTTTTTAATTTCCATCTTTTTGACAAAAGATAGCCTTTTATATACTTTTCAAGTGATTGTTGGATATTAAATCCTGCACCATCAAGGTCACCAAGGTTAAGTAAATTTTCCGCCCTCTTCATCTCTTTTGCTCCAATTTTAAACCAATCTTCGGGATAAAGGGATTCATCTTTTTTCATAAAGCACTTCTCCTTTGGTTAATATCTCATCAATAATAAATTGGTCGCCTATTCTTATTCGGCTTTCTAATTCTTTTGGGGTAATAATAAGGGGTTCAAAAGGAATGCGTCGTGTTCTATCAGAAACAATCTGACAAACACTCACCCAGCGGTCAATAGGTCTTTCTTCAGTATCCTTAATAATAAACATATCTATATCACTATCTTCATCTGGTTTTCCATAAGCATAAGAGCCGAAAAGAATTATTTTTGATGGGTTATATGAAGATACTATTTTTGCTACTATTTCTGAAATTAACTTTTGCAATTCCCTCTTTTTGACCATTATAAAACCTCCAATATTGCGCCTGCGTCATTTAATTTTATATAACTAGGCCTTGGTCCCGGGCGCTATGACTTATGAAAACTTTGTAAGCGTTCAGCCACGGATGCACACAGATGAAACACGGAAAGTAACCGTTCAGCCACGGATGCACACAGATGAAACACGGATTTCCGTGAACCGTGTCCGGGAGTCATGTCCGTGATTAGGTTGTAGGGACAACCCTTGTGATTGTCCGCCTATGGAACGGACAGGGACAAGCCCTGTCCCTCCAACTCCGCCTTCTGTCCTCTATTATTTATCCGTGCTAATCCGTGTCAATCAGTGGCTAAAATAAGTCGATCTTCAGCCTTTTTGGGGGCTTTTATCCGAGAGGCTTCTGCAAAACTAACTTCATACAACTCGGCAGTAAATCTACTGGATGGCTTGACTCTTCCATTTAAAATATCCTCTACCATTCTTGCCGATGACAAGGGCATTGATTCTTGCCCACAATCTGGGCACATATACATAATCAAACCAGAAACAACGATGGATTCGCCGTTACGATGGAAAATCTTTTCTTCCTTCCTTTCCTCCATTGGGGATAGACAACCATTTGGGCATTGCATAACAATCATCTCCTCTTCGTTGTAATAATAAATGCTGGATTACAATCCTTTACTACAACCACAATACCACCCTTGGAAATTGTAAATTTATTGAATTTACCACGCGAACGTTCATCTTTCTCTTTCTTGTTAACTGTGCCAGTTAGAATTGTGTCTAAAACCTGATCGATTGATATGCCATTCTCCCACATTCGTTGAATCAAATGGGGTCCAAAAGTAATCCATTCAGAATTAACATCCTTACGAATTGTCTCTATCGACATAACTTATGACCTTATGATGATTAATAACCTCTTTAATTAAAAGAAGTCTATCAAAGGCAAAGTTGACTGCCGTCCTTCCTTTAAAATTTTCAATGCTTTCCCACCAATAATGGCTGAGAGGAGAGGATTAGCGTCTACGGCGAGCTCCCCTATATTCATCTTGTGGTTTCTTGGTCTTTACAATAACCTCCGCCCCCAAAATCTCTTTGATCTCTTCAATCTTCATCTCTACTTTACGATTACTGCCTCGAATTTACAGGCCTCAAGGCAGGCCCCGCATTTGATACATTTATCTTGGTTTATACTCTGTGGCTCTTCCTTCTCTCCAACAATCGCCTCAGTCGGGCAGGCCTTAACGCAGGCCAGGCAGCCCGAACATCTTTCGGGATCGATGGAATACCGAATCAGTTCCTTACAGACACCGGCCGGGCATCTCTTCTCTCGGATATGGGCCAGATATTCATCGCGGAAATAACGAATGGTGGAGAGCACCGGGTTTGACGCCGTCTGACCTAATCCACATAAAGAGACATCCTTGACCACCGCTCCCAATTCTTGTAAGAAGTCGATATCTTCCTCCCGGCCCCTGCCTTCAGTTATGTTGGTAACAATCTCAAGCATCGCACTGATTCCCTCCCGGCAGGAGCTGCATCTTCCACAGGACTCCCCATCGAGGAAGGTCAGAAAGTATTTGGCCACATCGATCATACAGGTATTCTCATCCATAACGATCATTCCGCCAGAACCCATGATCGAGCCAGCCTTGGCCAACTCCTCATAGTCTACCGGTAGATCGAGAAGACTCTCCGGGATACACCCACCGGAAGGTCCACCCGTCTGGACGGCCTTAAACCTCTTTCCGTTTGGGATTCCCCCTCCAATTTCATAGATCATCTTGCGCAGGGTGATACCCATAGGGACCTCAACCAGACCGGCATTGTTTATCTTTCCCGCTAAGGAGAAGACCTTGGTTCCCTTAGATGTCTCTGTGCCCATCTGGCTGAAGGGCTTCGCCCCCCAATTGATAATAACCGGGATATTGGCCCAGGTCTCCACATTGTTAATATTGGTCGGTTTGCCCCAGAGGCCTGATTGGATCGGGTAAGGTGGTTTCATCCTTGGTTCCGGGGCCTTGCCTTCAATGGAGGCGATCAATGAGGTCTCTTCTCCACAGACAAAAGCACCGGCGCCTCTAAATATCTTGACTTCGAAATTAAAGCCGGTGCCAAAGATATCCGAACCCAACAAGCCATACTCCTTCGCTTGCTCAACCGCTTTTTTCATCCTCTCCATCGCTAAGGGATATTCAATTCTTACATACACATAGCCTTCACAAGCGCCGATGGCGTATGCCCCAATAGCCATGCCCTCCAAGATTGAGTGAGGGTCGGCCTCGATAATCGAGCGATCCATAAAGGCACCCGGATCACCCTCATCGGCATTACAGATGACATACTTTGGTTCGCCTTCTGCCTTTCTACAAAGCTCCCATTTTAAACCGGTGGGGAATCCGGCCCCACCCCGGCCGCGAAGTCCTGAAGCCTTTATCTCCTGAATTACTTCCTCCGGGGTCATTGAGGTTAGCGCCTTTGATAAGGCCATATACCCACCGCGGGCAATATACTCTTCGATCTTTTCAGGATCAATCACCCCGCGGTTGCGAAGGGCAATTAATCTCTGGTCTTTAAAAAACGGGATATCCATCATCTTAGGGATGGGTGTCTCTTCCCCAGGAGGATAATACATCAAAGACTTTACCGGTCTACCCTTTAGAAAATGCTCCTTAACCAAGTAAGCAACATCCTCCTTTTTAAGGAGCTGATAGAAAATTCCCTCCGGCTGAACCATAAGAATCGGACCACGCACGCAAAGGCCGCTGGCACCCGTTGGAACTACCTGGACCTCCTCTTGTAAGCCCTGCTTTAGAATCTCAGCCTCCAGGGCCTCTTTTACCTGTAACGACCCATTGGAAATACAGTTTGTACATGTGCAAATCATGGCATTTGTTCGATACATCTCTCAGACCTCTTAAAGCAGCCTTTCACTTCCCAGTCCCAAGGCATACTCCTTTACTATCTCACCCGAAAGGACATGCTGGGTAAAGATTCTTTTAGCCTTTTCAGGAGTTAGGTCAATATATTTGACCGGAGGTTCATCCTGGACCTCGACGGTAACCATAGGTTCTCGACTGCAAAGACCGGCACAACTGGAGGTAGTAAGGAGGACATCCTTTACCTGTTCTCTTTCTATCTCCTCCATCAATGCCTTCATAATCGTCCTGGCGCCGGCAGCAATCCCACAGGTGCTCATATGAACGATGACCTTGGCCCGACCGGCGCCCTCACGAAGAAGGGTGGTTCGCCTTATCTCTTCACTGATCTTATCTAAGTCTTCAGGTCTTATCTTCGGCATACATCTCCTCGCTCTTTTTTCTAAGAGCGTGTCTGAAAAGTTGATGCGTTAATCAGCCACGTAGGGGCAAAATGTTTATAGTAGCCGTTTTTCTCATAAACCCAAGCTCCGTTAGAAGCGAAATGTTCAAGAAGTAAACTTAACAAAGCGAACATGTCGCCCCTAACGGGGCTAAAAATAACGGTGGGCGCTCATGTCTATAAACATTACGTCCCTAACGGGACTTTTCAGGCAGCCTCTAAGGTGTCCTATTTCGACCATTTAGTTATAAATTCTTTTAATTAGACCAAAACTTATCAGGGTTGAGGGCTCAAGGCCTCAAGCACCTTCTTGACCCTGGCCTGGGTCATATGGCCGTATAATTCTTCATTAACAGTCAATACCGGGGCCTGACCGCAGCAGCCAAGGCAGGAGACCGTCTCTAAACTGAATCTTTGATCATGGCTCGTCTCGCCCTCCTTGATATCCAAGCCCCTCTCAAAGGCGGCCAGGAGTCTGTCCCCTCCTTTGATATAGCAGGCCGTCCCAGTGCAGACCCTGATTGAGTAAAGACCCTTTGGGGTCAAGGTGAAGGCATCATAGAAGGTAGCGATCTGATAGATCAGGCTTAAGGGGAGGTCTAATTCCTCAGAAATATACCTTAAGATGTTTTCAGGGAGATATTTATACTCAATATTAACCTCATGGAGGATGGGCACCAGACTCCCCCTCTCTCCCCTATATTGGTCTATTATTCCTTTCATCTTTACCAGGTCCTCTGGTGAAAGTCTTATCTCGATCTTCTCTTCTGGCTCAAGGTAGATCTTATACTGGACCGGGCAATTTTCCACACAGGTCCGACAGCCGGTGCATTTTGATGAATCCACGAATCTTGGCCGCTTATTTATGGAGACGGTGAAGTGGCCTGCCTCTCCCTTAAGGTCTTCAATCTCTGCCTGGGTGATGATTTCGATGTTGGGATGGCGTCCGCAGTCAACCAGCTTTGGGGCCAGGATGCACATAGCGCAGTCATTGGTGGGGAAGGTCTTGTCTAACTGGGGCATATGACCTCCGATAGAGGGATTCTTCTCTACCAGATAGACCTTGAACCCCTGTTCAGCTAAGTCAAGGGAGGCCTGGATACCAGCTATTCCGCCACCAACCACCATGACTGCCCCAACTTTCCCATTTGCCATAAGCTATCTCCCCTTCACAACCTCGGTATTGTCAAAAGTTTTTTTACCCTCAATCTCTATTAACTCTCTATTGTCTTCGGATGAAATTCTATTATCTTTTCTTCTTCATCAAAACAGAGCTTAAACTTGCTAAATAGATCCAGTCTACCGATAACATTAAAGCCAATACCTAAGTTTCTTGAGAAGCCGATTGTCGCCTCAAACTCCTCAGTAGCCATCTGAATTTTGATTTGATGTAAATAAACCTTAATCTGAGAGCCATCCCCTACTGTGACATAATCTACTCTTCCATCCTCGAGCCTTAATCCCAAGATCTCTGTAACATCTGAGTGGAATATACTATAGCCTGCTCCCGAATCTACATAGGCATGAAATTTAACCCACTCTTCTTTATCCTTAAGTTTAAATCTAATTGGGACCATTGGGGCGAATCTTCCCCTAAATTCAATGTAAGGAAACCTCATAATAGGGTTACCATCTCTTCGTCAGTAGGAACATAGGTTATAGATACTTCTTCGTCTGGATACTGTTCTTTGGCTTTTTTGTATACCTCGATATTACTACTACCAATCGCCACAAGCTCATTCTTAATGATGGCAATATATTTCCCTGGATACTTTTCAGAGAACTCCTGAGAATGCCTTAATAGGTAATTTTCTTCCATTAGATTTACTACCTCCTCTAAATTCACCTGGGTGGGGCTATTTTACACCCGCCACGCGATATCCCCCAGTCCCCTATCTGTCCCATCCTTAAAATCTAAATAAAAGGTAAGCGTTCAGCCACTGGCACAAAGACACAACCTCGATGCTCGATCCTCGATGCTCGATACTCGATACTGGATACGGGATCCTTTACCAGCTTCGAGCATCAAGCATCCAGCATCGAGCATCGAGCATCCAGCATCCATGTGATGAACGGTTACAATAAAAGAATGTCCCATTAAGGATTAGCAGCTACAGCCGTTTTTCCTGATGCAAGTCTCTATTTAATACTCCTTTGGCATCTCTTGTAATTGGGCCAGGCTGAAGACCGGGCCATCGATACAGACATATTTGGGGCCGATATTGCATCGGCCGCATTTGCCTATGCCGCACTTCATCTTCATCTCCAAAGAGGTGATTATTTGCTCTGGCAAGAAACCGAGTTCCAAAAGGACGGGTAGGGTAAACTTAATCATAATGGGTGGTCCGCAAACCACGGCATAGGCGTCCTTCGATGATGGGGCCACCTCCTTGGTCACTGTGGGGACATACCCCACTCGCTTATCCCAGCCCTCAACCCTTTTATCGATGGTTTGAACGAGGTTTAGATCAGACCTCTTCTCCCATTCCCCTAAATCATCCTTGTAAAGGAGCAGATCAGGGGTACGGGCTCCATATATGACTGTAATATCCTGATACTCCTGTCGATGGCTCAATAGATAGACGGTCAAGGCCCGCAGGGTGGTAAAGGCGAAACCGCCACCAATGATGACTACACCCTTACCCTTGAATTCATCAACAGGGTAGTGATTTCCCAGGGGGCCTCGAAGGCCGATTATCTCCCCTTCCTCTAAATAATGGAGGGCGGTGGTCACCACGCCGAGCTTATTTACCGTGAATTTCAGATAGTCTTCTTCGGTTGGGGATGAGGCAATTCCAAACGGGGCCTCTCCCTTGCCCAGGATTGACAGCTCACAGAATTGTCCAGGCCGGAAGGTGAATTTCTCATCCCCATTTACCAAGGCAAGATCAAAGGTCTTCAAAGTCTTGTCATTCGATTCAACTATTATCCTGGAAACCTTCACGGGAATTGGGAAATACGGGTTGCTCATCCTAATTCTCCAATCACTTCTCGTAACCGTTCAGCCACGGATGCACACAGATGAAACACGGATTTCCGTGAACCGTGTCCGGGAGTCGTGTCCGTGATTAGGTTGTAGGGACAACCCTTGTGGTTGTCCGCCTATGGAACGGACAGGGA
>JBFMHI010000142.1 GCA_040753085.1 bacterium
ATCTCCCCCAAAAACTTGAAGCCGAAAACATCGACCCACGGGTGCCTTGGCTCTATAATTTTAAAGTGGATTTTCGGTTCAAGTAAAAACAAAATGTCAAATTAATTCAGCCTGAAAAATCGCTGATAAATCGGGGTGCTATTCTCATGTTTACTGAATTTAGCACCCTGATTTATCAGAGTGTTACAGAATAAGATAACATTTGGGATTGTAACCGCTTTAGCGGTTTACCCTCCCAAGGTATGACTCCACAGGTCGAAAAAACTTGAACATCGAGTGATACTTGAGGCTCGATACTCGATCCTTGATATTCGAGGCTCGATACTGGATCCTTCACCAGCATCCAGCATCGAGTATCGAGCATCCAGCATCGAGTATCGAGCATCCAGCATCGAGTATCCAGCATCCAGCATCGAGCATCGAGCATCGAGCACGAGCATCCAGCATCGAGTATCGAGCATCCAGCATCGAGCATCGAGCATCCAGCATCGAGTATCGAGCATCCAGCATCGAGCATCGAGCATCGAGCTAAACATCTTCGCTGTAGGTGTCCGGCAGGTCATTCTCGAATAAGACCACATCGCCGGCTTTTAAGAGATTCTTCAAGCGCTTGGTAGCTTCGGCCAGGCTCTCAACCACGATTGTCTTTTCCTTTGGGAAACCGGCCTCCCTCAGCCCTTCTAAGATAGGCTTGGTTCTTACAGGCCCCACTAATATGACGAAATCGCATACCCTGGCCGCTTCAGCGCCAAAGATTTTATTCTGCTCGAATTCCCTGTCTCCAAGCTCTATCATGCCAGGGGTTACCAGGACCTTTCTCCCCTGATCATGATTAAAGCTTTCCAGGACTTCGAGAGCGGCTCTGGCGCCAAGCGGGTTAGCATTGAACCCATCGTCAATCACGGTTACCCCCCCAGCGCCAGGAATCAACTGCAATCTATGCGGGATAGGTTCGAGCCTCTTGGCGGCTCGACTAATTTCATCTAAGCTCAGACCACATTCCAAAGCCACGGCAGCCGCGGCTAAGATATTATAAACATTATTTTTCCCCAAGAGCCTGGTTTCTATCTGGGCTGCCTCACCTGAATGTTTTTCCACGGCAAGGGTAAGCCCCTGACTGGTATTTTGAATGTCCCGAGCCGTCAATTCTACTTTGTCATCCAATCTGTCCAGGCTGTATCTGACTGCTTTGATTTTAGTCTTATCAGCCAGACCAGAACAGATTTTATCGTCATCATTAAAAACCGCTATTCCATTCCCAGGCAAGGATTCCACCAGTTCATATTTGGCCCGGGCGATATTATCAATACTTTTAAATCGTTCCAGATGCTGCGGCCCAATGGCGGTAAGAATGCCGATCTCCGGGGAGACCAATTTACATAAGTCTCTAATATCCCCCCTCTTATATGCCCCCATTTCCACAATAAATATCTGGTAGGCCGGCTCTAATTGTCCCCTGATCACTTTACAAATACCCATCGGCGTATTATAACTTTCCGGGGTCATTAATACCTTGAATTTCTGGGAGAGAATGGTGTTTAGAATGTGCTTTGTGCTTGTTTTGCCATAACTTCCTGTAATAGCAATAACTTTGGGGTGAAGCTTTCTAATCTTGTTCTTGGCAGACCTCAGATAGCATGCCTTGATTGTCTCTTCCAAAGGGTAGATGATGACATTGGCCGCCGTAAGGCTGATGGCCGCCAACTGATTCAGCCAGAAGGTAAGAGCACATAAAATCAAGAACTGAGAATAAAGCTGGTCACCTGTAAGTCGCCAAAGGGATAATCCCCCGCTGAGCAGCATCACGCCTATCACGGCCGCGGCCAGCAGGGCGATAGAAAGCCCCAAGAGTCTCCTGGCCCTCGCCGTGTAGACCAGAGGCTTCTTAGCCTTGATTCTTTTTCGCCTTACAATAAAATATGCTTCGATGGCTATCCAGGCTAAGAGGAAAAGAGGTAAGACTAAAGTCCTTAGCTTGAGAAAGGCTATAATTAGTCCCAAAACTAAAAGGCAGCCCATAGCCATACCCTCTTTTACGTCGATCAACCGTTTGGGATTATTTATCAGCCATCTCAAAAATCTTCCACTTTTATATCCCTCCAATTGGAGGATATGAAGGGCCGCGGTCGTTCGGATGATAGCTCCAGCCAGAGAAACCAGGATGGCGGCCATCAGAAGCATCCATCCATAATCAATCACGTTTGGCATTTTAATCTCCTTCTTAAAAGCCTTCCACCTTCAGTCTACCTACCTGAGTAGTTGCGAACCCTGTTGAAACCAGAGAGAAATTTAGGCAGACCTGTATTAATCTCCCAAGAAGCTGGAAACAATCCGGCAAAACTGGGGGAATTTATCCAGGTAAGAAAAATGTCCGGCCTCTGGTAGAATTACCAAGCCGGCATCGTTTATTTCCCTTTCCATTATCTTGGCGTGTGAAACAGGGGTAGCCGTATCTTTTTCTCCCCAGACAAGCAAGGTCGGGGCATTGATCTGAGGCAGCAGGCCTCTCAGGTCTTCATTGACGATTTTGACCAGGGTGGGCCGCATTTCATTGGCCTCCTGGTAGTCCTTAGAACCCACTACCTGGTAAATAGCCTTTCTGGCCTTCTCTCCATAGATTCCGAACAAGCGCGGCGAAAACAGAAACTTGGCGATTTTGGCAATGGACACCCGGATATAATATTTCACTGTCCGTCGAGGCCTTATCCCGGCGCTATCAACTAAAATTAGTTTATCCACTCTTTCCGGAAAATTGGCGGCTAATACTATGGCGATTCTTCCCCCAAAAGAATGCCCTATTAGACTGGTCTTGCCAATCCCCAGCTTAGCGAAAAAGGTGGAAACAAATAGGGCATAATCATCACTCCCCCACGGCTGGGGTGGTAGATCACTGGAACCAAATCCGGGCAAATCCAAGGCGTAGACCTGGTGGCTTCTAACCAAATAATTAAAAACAGGCTTAAAGCTGGCGGCCTGCCCACCCCAGCCGTGAAGGAGAACAACGGCTTCGCCTTCACCGCCCACTTCATAAAAAACTCTTAGGTCGTCTATCTTAATAAACATTGTAGAGTAGTAACTATTCAGCCACTAAGACACAAAGGCAATAGCCAATAGGTAAGGGAAGAATGCCCTATTGGCTATTGGCTTCCGTAATCTTCGTGTCTTTGTGGCGGAGTAGTTACATAGATTAAATGTTAGCTTACATCCAAATATGGTAAATGTCAATATATTTTTGTCATATTCTGTGATTCAGACATAAGACACCAATTTCCCGGGCAACCGCCGGGGTTGCTTTTGCAAGGGGAAGATTTTCCTCTTTTCCTCTTTTCCTCAACTTTTCTCTTGACTTACTCATTTTTATGTCCTATAATCCAAAATCACAAGGCTCAAAGCCCTAAAAAAACATCCGAGGGGGCACTTCTATGACACTTCTTCCGAATTACCCTGAAATCAAAATTCTTATCAGCCATTAGTATCGGTTCCTGTAGTTCGGGAAGTCAGTAAAATTGAATAAAGGAGGCGAAAGAAATTCTTGAGCAAATAAGGGCGAAACAACAGTAAGGAGGAGAAAAATGAGAGTAAAGGCTTACTAAAAAAACTAAGGTGGTTATAGGGTCAGTTACTGGGAAAACGAACAATGAGCCTGCTGCTTCCCATGGAATGAAAATGTCAAGTGACCATAACCCATTAACCATCAACGATATTTATTTTCAGGGGAAGGACGATTATGAAGGGCAAATCCTTAAAATTTGATGAGATTATGGAGCTTTATGAGGAGCTTTTCCCGGATAAAAAGCCTTGCAGGTCTAATTTGAAATTAAAGGTAAAAAAACCAGAGATGGTTGCTAATAGAATAAGAGAAGTCATTAAACTTTCAGAAGAACTTATATGGAAAAGACCCTTAAAGAAATAATAAGCATTTTGGAAAAGGCTAAGCTCAATCTCTACGCCCTTATTGGTGGATTGGCAGTGGGAGGTTGGGTAACACCACGAGCTACTAAGGATATAGACATCCTCCTTATTCTCTCTGAAATAAACCAGGAGGTTGTAGAAAAGGGAATTCTTAAGCTCCTTGCAGAAGAAGGGTTTGAAAGCTCTTTTAACATAGGTGACATAGAGGATGAAATAAGATTTTGTATAAAGTCTATTTCAAAGGATGGGATACCGGTTGATATGATAATTGCTACCCAAAAGTGGGAAAGGGATATAGTTGAACAAAGCCTTATAGTTGAGGTTCTAAAGGGAGTATCTGTTCCTGTAGTTAAACCTGAAGGGCTGATAGTCCTTAAGTTGAAAGCAGGCAGTTTTCAGGATATAGCAGATGCCTCAAAGCTTTTAATGGAAGCCCCCTATGACTACAAAAGATTACTGGCTTTGGCAAAACGAGCAAGGGTTGATAAGAGGCTGGCGAGGCTTATGGAGCGATTAAGACTGTAATATAAACGGGTAATAATGAGGCAAATGATTCAAAAAGGGGTATTTACTCAAAATCAAGTTAAAAAAGTAAGCTCATTACAGATTATAGTGCTATGGGTTAAGTTTCATCTCCTTTTATACCGACAGCGTCGGCATAAGAGCTTCCCCTCCCTTGATGGGAGGGGTTAGGGGAGGGTGGTAGCTCTTTTTCTAAGGTTTTTAGCAAGAGTAATAATATTGCCCGCCAATTTCACCCTCACCCTATCCCTCTCCCATCAAGGGAGAGGGAATTTTGCTTTGTCTCCCAACTAACTGCTTAACTTAGTTTTGAGTAGTTACAAAAAGAGATAAGGATGAAGGCAATAGAGAAGAGGATCTTTAGATAAACATATACAAGAAGTCTCTCGGATAAAAATGTGTGCCTGTCAGAGCCTGCTCTAATGAAAATCAGAAAACAGGTTTTATCCGAACGCGTTCAAAATAAATCTACTTATGCACCGAAGGTGCAGAGGAATTTAGCCGTAGGTTTCAACCTACGGAACATTGAGTTTGGAAATTAAGCCCCGCAGGGGCGAAGGAGCAAATTTTACCAATGGGGGTGAAGGAAAGGTTCGCGGTGTGTAAAGATTAATAAAATCAATGCTCAATTTTATCCGAGAACGTTCATAATCTATAGGAGGTGAACAATGAATACTCAATTTATTGTAGACGAGGCGGGTGCCAAAAGAGCTGTTATATTGCCACTGGAGGATTATGAAGAACTTTTGGAAGACATTTATGACCTCGCTGTTATAGCGGAGCGAAAAGATGAGCCAACAATTAGTTTAGAGGAACTAAAGAAAAGGTTAAAAACCAATGGGCTTATATAAAATTGACCTGAGGGGTCCAGTTGAGCAGGACCTAAGAAAAATTCATCGGCGGTATATTGCAAGAATTCTTGATGCAATTGAAAGTCTTGTTGAAGACCCTTTTCCTATTCAATCAAGAAAAATGAAAGGTTCGGAATCAAGCTGTCGTTTACGGGTTGGAGATTATCGTGTGATTTATCAGGTGAACACAGAAAATAAAATTGTAACTATTCATCATGTGCGACATAGAAAAGATGTTTATAAGTGATAAGGGATATGATACAGTAGACAGGAGACAATAGGCAGAAGATTTTTAACAGGACAACAAAGGCCTTCCCATCCTAATGCGCATAGAAGCATTTATACACCAAGCAAAACAATATGGAAAGAAACAAGGTTTAAGGTGAAAATTTTTGGAAATGGCTACAAATTCGTGCCAAACCTTGAAAGAAAGAATATAATTAACTGATCCTGAATAAACGACAATGATAATTGGTAACCGTTCAGGGGATAATGAAAGTTGAGGGGAAATTTTTGTAACTATTCAGCTCTTAAGGCACAAAGACACAAAGATTACCAATAATAGCACACGGATTACACGGATGAGACGGATTGACACGGATAAAAATTTATTAGAAAAAATCCGTGAGAATCCGCCAAAATCTGTGTCATCCGTGTGCTATTCTATCATTCTCTTCGTGGCTTAGTGGCTTTGTGGCTGAACGGTTACGATAATTGTTAGGTCTAAAAATAATGTACCTATACGACTAAGTACTGAAAGATGGGAGTATATAACTAGAAGACATCCTGAAATGAAGAACCAAAAGGAAGAGGTACTGGAAACCATAACCGCTCCGCATTTAATTCAGCAGGGTGATTTTGGTGGACTTATTGCAGTTAGGTTTTATGGAAAAACCCCTCTTACTTCAAAGTATTTGATTGCAATATATAAAGAGATTAGCCATAGTGATGGTTTTGTAATAACGGCTTATTATGCCACAAAACCTTCAGAAAGGAGGAAGATAGTATGGAAACAGTAAAAATACTTGATAAAAAGGAAAATCTTAACTGGGAGTATGATGAGGAGGCAGATGTCCTTTACATAAGCATTGGTGAACCCAGGAAAGCAGTTGGGGTTGATATTGGAGAGGGGGCTATTATCAGATATATAGAAGAGACAAAAGAGGTAGTAGGTTTGACGCTTATCGGGATGAAAGAAAGGGTGTTAAGCACTCTATACTGACACTATTGAATTTTTGTTGCAGAGATATTTTAATTGTAACCGTATTTTTTTTGAAAACCCGAAGGCTCTCAGAGACCCTTGCGCACATCGGTTTACCTTCACATAGCGATTATTGGATGCGGCGTTTGACTTGTGCGAGCGGCTGGAAGAAGCGAATTATCGCCGGGGCTGTCCTGTGCAGAGCAAAGGCTCTCCCTGGGGCGGGGCACACCTCATCAGGCGGTTAGAAACCGCCGTCAGGCAATCCGCTGCAAGATTTCCCCACGGCGACGAAAGGAATGACAATCAATGACAAACAAACCCAATCGTAACGACCCCTGCTGGTGTGGCAGCGGCAAGAAGTACAAGAACTGCCACTTGTGCGAGGATGAGGCGAAGGCGGCGCAAGCTGCACTTGCCAAACAGCCTCCACCACCGCCGAAGCGTTCGCCCGAACAACTGGAAGCCGACGCGCGGCACGAAGACACGAAGGGGAAAAGAGGTTGAAATGCAAAAAATCCCACCTCATTTTGAACCCATTTCCATCCACTCAAAAGTAGATAATCCTCTTGGATTTCTCGTAACTACTCAAAACTAAGTTAAGCAGTTAGTTGGGAGACAAAGCAAAATTCCCTCTCCCTTGAGGGGAGAGGGATAGAGTGAGGGTGAAATTGGCGGGCAATATTATTATTCTTGCTAAAAACCTTAGAAAAAGAGCTACCACCCTCCCCTAACCCCTCCCATCAAGGGA
>JBFMHI010000143.1 GCA_040753085.1 bacterium
CGCAGGAAGCGCGCTGGGCCAAGCGCCTCTGGAAGGCTTACGCGCCTCGGGAAAGGGAGGTGGCGGCGGTTTAAACTATACTATGCCCATGCTTCCCAATTTACACCCAGAAAGTTGACATGGCCCCGCCTTATACTGGCCCCGCCCTTTCATGATACGGCGGAATGACCCGCCCGACGGGAATCCGGTTTATCGGAAATTTAACGGCAATATATCGGCAATTTTGGGGTAAAAACGGTTTTCGGACCCCGACACTACGTTGTCGGGGTGGCCTGCTACACTATTCTTATAAATACTCGTTGACGAGCATCCAGGCAAGTAATAAAATATGGAGTAATACGGAGTAACTGGAATTAAATGCTTGGAGCTCAGACGCATGGAAGACATTAAAAAATATCTCACAGTACGACAGGTGGCAAATCAACTGGGTCTTAGCGAAGAATGGATCCGCGATTTAATCGCCAAGAAAGAACTTAAAGCCGTAAAAATTCGCCAGTGGAAAATACGTCCCACGGATTTAAATGATTTTGTTAAGGGCCGATGGAACACAACAAAAACCCTATAGTTCTCACTTCTCGCACTGCCCTGCTGGTTACGCTATGAAATTAAAAGAAAGACCAAAACACTTATATAAACCACCGATATCGGTATCTTCGCCTACAAAAGCCGTCTCCATGCTGACTTCAAAGGCAAAACGCGGTGAGTTCCTGACCTGCCTCTATTTAAGTGAGAACCATGGACTATTGAAATCAGTAACCCTTCCGTTTTCAGGGAAATCTACTCCTGGAACAAAGAGATTTTTTAAGTCTGCACTAGATTTACGCGCCGCCGGAGTGATCTTCCTTCGATATTCTAACAACATCAATCCACAGCCAAGCGAAGCAGATAAAGCAATATTACGGCAATTACTTGCCTTTGCGCAGGAAATGCCACTTAGAGTTAAAGACTTTATCGTGGTCACGGGGAAAGGGCACTTCAGTTTTTCAAACACCTACCTCGGCACACGGAAGGGTTATAGTTATAGTGCGGAGCACCAGCAGCTTTCATTGTTCAATTTAACAGAACCGAGCCCAAAGGCAGAAATTAAAAGCACCCACACCCCTCAGCCAATCAAGACAAAAAGCCAGGAAGGCTTTTTTGAAATACAAAACAGGCGTTTCCTCGGCAATAAATTTAGACTTTTGCCTTTTATTGAGGCCGTTGTAAACAGAAAATGCGGTGATTATAAAAGCTTGTGCGATATATTTTCCGGCACAGGCGTAGTAGGGGCCGGGTTTAACCGCAAAAACATAAAGGTCATTAGCAATGATGTCCTCTACAGCAACTATGTTTCTCTACAAACCTTCTTGGTCACAAAAGACTTAGACCCCATAGTCCTTAAAACAAAAGTCGAGCACCTCAACAACCTGGCAGCCGATTCCGATAATTATTTTTCAGAGAACTACGGCAACACTTTCTTCAGCCTAGAGAATGCAAGGAAAATCGGAAAGATCCGAGAAGAGATTGAACATATATCCGAGACACAAGAGGAAAGAAATGCCCTTATCACCTCTTTAATATACGCCACGGACAAGGTAGCCAATACAGTCGGGCATTACGATGCTTTTAGAAAGAACTTAGATGCGATACGTCCAATAAGACTCTTAACGCCGGCAATAGATACCGCCGCAAACAAAAACAATGAGGTTTATAATGAGGATGCGAACACCCTGATCAAAAAAATAGCGTTTGATGTCCTATACATGGACCCGCCTTATAACTCTCGGCAGTACTGTGACGCCTATCACCTTTTGGAGAATCTTGCTACCTGGAGTAAACCCGAGGTATTTGGAAAAGCTAAAAAAATGGATCGGGCCCATCTTAAGAGCGGATATTGCCTTAAAGCAGCCCCCATTTTGTTCCGTGAATTAGTGGAGAACGCTAACTGTAAACATATATTAGTTTCATACAATAACACCGGGGATTCCAGAGACGGACGTTCAAATGCTCGGATTAGCGACAATGAGATTTTCCGCGCGTTAAGTTCACGTGGCACTGTCGAGATATTTACTCAGGATTACAAGGCTTTTACCGCCGGGAAGAGTGAAATCCCAGATAACGCCGAACGGATATTTTATTGCAAGGTAAACAGGTGAATATGAAAAAGCCTTGGTCAATCACGACAACGGTACGCAATCCAGAGCGAATTAAAGATTTTCTTAAAGTAGCGAAAGAACTTTCCGGGGCGAAATGGGATTTTGATGCCCAAAAGAAGTATCAAATACTCCTGATAAAGCACCGTGTATATGGCTATGGAAACGCGCAGTTTTATAAAGGCCTTACTGTTGCGCAAAAACAATTGCTTGATAATTTGTCCAAGGACATATCCTTTGACGAGGCGAAAAAGATCTTTGACTCGAAGAAATATGAAGACCCTGCCATGCGCGGACGGCAGTCAATCAACCCTTTAAGAAAATTGGGGCTGGCAGTAGTCAAAGATGGGCGGCTTTACCTGACCGAACTCGGAGAATTAGCCCTCACGCCAGACTACGACCTTGGCGAAATGTTCTTTAGAAGTTTTATTAAGTGGCAGATCCCAAATCCGGATAGCGACGATTACGACCAGGACGACGGTTATAATATAAAACCTTTTATAGGCGTCCTCCACCTGATTCACCGCGTCAACGCAAAGTCTTTGGAGGCCGGAAAAGATGCAAAAGGGATAAGCAAACAAGAGTTCTCCCTTTTCGCCCCTTCGCTCGTAAATTTCCGGGATATAGATAAATATGCCGATGAAATTGTCAAATTACGCAGGCGACTGAACAATAAAGAGAAGTCCGAGCAGAAAGAGATTTTTGACGATTTTAGCTACACCTTCGCAAAGAAGTTTCTAGAATCCGAAGACCCGAAAGAAATTGAAGGATTTCTAAGCAACCTGCGCGACTATGGGGACAATGCAATCAGATACTTTCGCCTCACCCGCTATATCTACATCCGAGGAGGGGGGTTTTATATAGATTTGGAGCCCAGGCGCAGAGTTGAAATAAACAATCTACTCTCTTTTGACTCCGGAGAATCCGACAAGTTTGCCTCAAAAGAAGAGTACCATAAGTATATTTCTGATATTACCGAGCCAAAGCTACCTTGGGAAACCAAAGAGAAGTATATTGAAATCATCGAAGGACTGTTCGAGGAAATTCGCGAATACGAGGAGAGGCTTAAAGCCAAGAATCTTGCGGAGAAAGATTACCGCAAAATGGCTGAATCAGACCAGAGGAAGTATATCGAAACACTTAGGCTATATCGGAGAGAGCTCCAGGAGCAGGAAAATCATTTTTCTTCTCGTGAACTTGCCGCGGTTGAGAGATATATAACCGCGATTAAGAATATTCATAATGAAGCAGATACGCCCATCGCTCTGGAAAAATATATAGCACTCTCACTGCATGCACTAAATGACGCTCTAAGAATAAAACCAAATTACCCGGTTGGCGACGACAACGAACCAACATTTACCGCCCCCGCGAATAAACCGGATATTGAATGTTTTTACAAGACGTTCAATGCAATATGTGAAGTCACAATGCTCACCGGACGCAATCAGTGGTACAACGAAGGTCAGCCGGTTATGCGACACCTCCGGGATTTTGAGAACCAGAACCCCGACAAAGACACATATTGCGTGTTCCTTGCGCCCTCACTACACCGAGATACACTAAACACATTTTGGACATCAGTTAAATATGAGTACGAGGGGAAAAGGCAAAAGATTGTACCCCTTTCATTGACTACATTTCTTGAGCTTTTAAAAACCCTGGCCGAAATGAAGCGCAAAGGGAGATTTCTTACCCATGGGGATATCATCCGGCTATACGATGGGATCCTATCAGAGGCCGGAACAGCCAAAAACGTTACCGAATGGCTCCCAAGAATCCCACTCACTATATCCAAGTGGAAAGCACAGTTAACCGCATAAATCTATGAAGACTGACATAATCTACAACGCCGATTGCATTGAAACCCTCAACACCAAGGTCGATCCTGGCTCAGTCTCATTGATTTTTGCTGACCCGCCGTATAATCTTTCAGGCAAAGGCCTCAAATGGAAGGGGAACAAAACCGGCGGTGACTGGTACATGGTCGATGAGAAATGGGATAAAATGCCAGAGAAAGAGTATTTCGAATTCACGAAGAATTGGATTACGGCTGCACATCGGGTCCTAAAAGACGGGGGCTCGATATATATTTCCTGCACTTACCACAATCTTGGCGAAGCACTGATTGTCCTGAAATCTTTGGGCTTTAAGATCAACAATATCATAACGTGGCAGAAGACAAATGCGATGCCCAACATGACAAAGCGCGTATTCACACATTCCGCCGAATTTGTCGTATGGGCAGTAAAAGGCAATAAGTGGACCTTCAACTACAACGAACTCAAAAAGATAAATCCCGACACGCAGAAAGATGGATCTCCCAAACAAATGCGCGATGTTTGGCAGTTTCCGCTAGTTCAGGGAAAAGAACGACTCCGGGAGAAAAGTGGTCGAGCGTTACACCCCACACAAAAACCCGAAGAGATGCTGCGACGTATTATAGTTGCCTCTTCAAACCGAGGAGATATTGTGTTAGACCCATTTTTAGGGAGCGGGACCACAGCGGCTATTGCAAAGGAATTGAGCCGCAAATGGGTTGGCGTCGAAAAAGACCCTCGGTATTTTAGGGCGGCAGAAAAAAGATTGTCACAAACACCCACAGCGCCGCGCCTTGCGTTGGTCCAGAAATAAAGGCATTGGTATTTCTCCGCCAGCAGAGAAGGACACCGGGTTCGGCGAGTCTATAAGCAGCTTCAGGAATATTAGGGGGACAGTATGCCAAGGATCATTCATCTTTCCGATATCCACTTAACCAAAACCCATCTAGATAATTTTCGTGTTGGAACTTTTTCTGCGCTCCTAGAAGATCTAAAGGAGTATCACAAAAATCTTGCAATAAACCTGATAGTAATATCCGGCGACATGGTCGATAGGGGTGGGGCGAGTTTTAACAATAATCTTACCGATGCCCTGAAAACATTTGAGCATGAATTTATCTCAAAACTCGCGGCCGGGCTAAATATTGAAAGGGATAGGTTTTTGTTCGTCCCGGGCAATCACGATTTGGATCGAAGTGCCGACAGCCAGATTGTCGAAAGCGGGTTAAAAGCAAAATTAATTTCAAAACAAAGCGTTACTGATTATCTTCACGTTGCGACACCTCCTGGGGGCAACCCCGAAGGCATTAAGCGAATTATCCCGTACAACACTTTTTTTAAAAGTTATTACTCAGGATTTAAGGGAAAATGTCATCTTGGGGGCCTACACTCTTCGTTTAAGTTTAGCGACGGTCAGGTCTCCATAGGAGTATCCTGCATAAACAGCGCATGGCGGACATACGACTCCTCTGCCGATCGTGGCCATTTATTAATAGGAGAATCCGAACTCCTGGCCAACTTAACGCTGATACGCGAATGTGACGTAAAAATAGCAGTCTTCCATCACCCGATAGAGCTCCTGTCGGACATAGAAAAGCGCGACATTCAAGCTCTTGTTTCAAAAGAGTATGACATGCTTTTATGCGGACATTGCCATTCCCCGGGGAATCAGGTGGTATTCACTCCGGACAATTGTCTTTTCACCTCGATGGCCCCGTGCAATTGGTCCGAAAATTATTCAGATGGAGTCCGGCACCTAAATGGCTATTCCGTTTTAGATTTTGACCGGACCACCAACAAAATAACAGTAAATTCGCGATGCTACTCTCCAGATCGCAAGAAATATGTTCCCAACGAACATTTAGGAGACAACGGAATCTCGGAATTCCCTATATCGAGGAGCGGGGGCGACCTCGCAGCCACTTGCCTTTTACATATTAATCAGCGACATATCCCCGAATTAGACGAGCATCTGCTATCACATGGAACGGACACCAAATCTCCTAAAAGAATTGAAGAGATATTTGTGCTCCCCAGATTGGTTTACGATGTTAAATACAAGGAGGAGAAAAAAGAGGAGAAAGAGTATTCTTTAGATGATTTGTGTGGATTGTCCTATGATCTCGTATTGTTTGGCATCAAAGAATCTGGCAAGACTTTGCTTTTAGATCGAATTTGCGTAGAACTGGCCAAACGATACAATGAGTTTCGGGAAATCCCAATACTTATAAGATTCTCCGAGTTGAGAAATGAAAATTATGAGACACTGGTGAGTCGATTCCTAAATGTCCCCATTACCTCAACAGAGGATTTTCTTGCGAATCATAAGGTGGTGTTGCTTATTGATGACTTATCATTTGACGAAATAAACTCGGAAAAACTGAAGAAGCTTGCGGGATTTAAGCGCAAGTATTCATCAACCGTAAGACTTCTGGCAACAAGTGTTGTTGAAGGGGAAGGCACATACCCGGTAAACTTCCTAGGGAATGAATATATTCCCGCAAAACCCGCCTCAATCCGGACTTTTAAGACTAAACAAATCAAAGATCTGATTGCGAAATGGTTTTCTGGGAACCATAGCCAAAATAACAAGCAAAATTTAGAACGCTTGTTGGAGGTTTTAAAAGGTTTAAATTTGCCTGGCACTCCGTTGTCATTGTCTATGTTTCTATGGATAATCGAGCAGCATGGAGGTTATCGCCCCATTAACCAGGCCGCAATGCTAGAGAATTTCATTGAAAAGATTCTCGAAAAGCACTCAGGGAAGGAAATCTACTCTGAGCAGTTTGACTATAAAAATAAAGAACGTCTTTTAGCGGATATTGCGCACAAAATGAATGAGTTGGATAATCCAGGATATAAAATCCCATATCCGGACTTGTTGGCGCACGTTTCTGCCTATTTAAATGCACGCAAGTTTAGTTTTGATGGGGAAGTGCTGGTTAATGAGTTGATTGGTTCTGGGATTTTAATAAAGGAAGCGGAGGGATCGCGCAGCTTAATCAAATTTCGATTCACTTGCTTTTTTGAGTACTTTGTAATGAAGAGGATTGAGTTTGATGAGGACTTTAGGTGTAAATCTTTTGCATCCCTTGGAGACTTCGCTTAAAACCTAATGGACACTTTCCCAGGCTGACCTCCCGGACGGAAAAGCTATAAAATAGCCAAGGAGGCAGTATGGAAAGCACATCACAGCACAC
>JBFMHI010000144.1 GCA_040753085.1 bacterium
TAGTAGTAGAGCTTGAATATCTATGTCTATGGGAAATTTCTTGCATTTTATTAGACCTATTTCACAGGTCGAAAAATTATTTAAAGATGGGATTAAAAGATTTGTTTTATCTTCGTGCCCTTCGTGTTCTTCGTGGTTTTTAAAAGATGTGGGTAAGGATAAGCTTGATGGGAGGGGGAATTTTGCTTTGTCTCCCAACTAACTGCTTAACTTAGTTTTGAGTAGTTACGTGGCTGAATAGTTACTATTTAGTGTTGTAAAAAGGGTTGACGAACAGAAAAAAACCGAGTATACTTTAGTTGTAACCGTTCATCCCATGAGGCTGGATGCTCGATGCTCGATGCTGGATGCTCGATGATTGATGCTCGATGCTCGATGCTCGATTGCTCGAGGTTGGTAAAGGATCGAGCCTCGAGGATCGAGCCTCGAGGATCGAGGATCGAGCCTCGAGGATCGAGCATCGAGTTTGTGCCTTAGGGGCTGAACGCTTACCTTTCACCGATGACTGATTAAGGAGCAACTTTGCATGCCTCAATTAGAAAGGTTTGTCCAAATAGAAAAAATAGATGATTTCTCTCTCCCCAGAGAGCCTCGACATGAATACCAAGCCGATTTCGACCGGGAATGGATATTGAGAGGCCTTATCAAGCCCAAATCTTTAGAGGAACTGGAGGAAACCATCCCCAGAATTTTGTCCGCGGAGACCAAAAGAGCGGTCATCAAGGCCATAGAAGATACCACTAATAAGATCAAGATGGGAAAGGCCGCTGCTTATGAGCCGATAAGAAAGATATCTCAAAGCTTGACGGAGGAGATTATGGCTCATCAAAAAGCTATGTTAAACCTGATAAAGATGAAGGATTTTGAGGATTATACCTTTACCCATTCCATTAATGTATGTCTTATTTCTATTTTGGTCGGATTAGAAATGGGTTTTACTAAATCGGAACTGGAAGAACTGGCCAGCGGGGCTCTTTTTCATGATATAGGAAGATTAAAATTATCAAAAGACCTCCTAAATCGTCCGGGGTCATTAGCGCCTGGGGAACTTGATGAGATAAAACAACATCCCATCCTTGGCTGGGAGATGATATCTAATGATGAAAAAATAGACGAAGTTTCAAGGGCCATTATCCTTCAACATCATGAAAGACACAGTGGTCAAGGTTATCCTTATGGCCTCAAGGGAGAAGAAATCCATCCGAACGCGGTCATCTGTGCCCTGGCTGACGTTTATGACGCCTTGACCACCGAGAGGCCTTACCGCAACGCCCTTACGCCTTATGAGGCTATGAAATATATTGTCATTGCCAGCGACAATGCCTTCAGGGCCGATATAGCCGGTTGCCTTCTTCGTTCCCTTTCTATCTATCCTATGGGAAGTCTGATTAAATTAAACACCGGAGAGATTGGCCGCGTTATTAGAGCCAACAGAAACGCAGTGATAAGACCGGTAATAAGACTTCTTTTAGACTATGAAGGGGAGCCGTTTACTGACCTTATCGATATTGATCTTACTCAACAACCCCATCGGTATATTGTCGAGGCAGTTAATGAGGAGGCTTTAAGGGCAAAAGGAGTCAAACAATGACTACCATGTATGGGAGAAAAGAGGCCTTAGCTGAACTGATCAAAAAATTGGATGAACCTTATTCCTTTACGCCTATTTATGGCCCGGAAGGTATGGGGAAATCAACCCTTCTCAGGATATTTTACGAGTCTCTTTTGAAAAAGAACGACCTGGTTGTGGGTTATACTCACTTCCGCTACCGGGAAGAACCCTTCAGCCAACTTGTGGCTTCTTTACTAACCAGTCTCCACCGTCGATGTTACGAAAAAGGAGAGCCGGACCGGTTTAGAGAAATATTGGCTAATTTAAAAACGGCCCTGGGACGGTTAGGATCGGATCGGGTAATTATGGCCCTCTTTGGAGCGACCGTAGCCTCTCTACTCGAAGCAGGCTTAAAGGAGATTGTTCGACTCCTGCAGCCCTTGGCCTATGGGGAACAAATCTTTGATGCCGGTTTTTCACTCTCGGCAGAACTGTCTCCTGATCGTATGGTAAGTCTGGTCAGAATCCTCACCCAGGTAATGGAAGACTACAAGATTGTCTTAATTATAGACGAGATAGACGACGACACTCACTGGATATTAGAGAACTGGACAATGGATCGGCTCCATATTTACCTGGCTCAAGATGCTGAATGGAGAATAGGGGGAGGAATGAAATTAGCCCCGCTTTCCAGGTCAGAAGTGGAAGAGTATATTCGAGAAGCCGCCCCGGCCTTTCTTTACAGGTATAATAAAACCTCTCTGGCCCAACTTACGGAGGGGATACCCTTTATTATCCACGAATTAATTAAAAAGAACATCAGCGCCCCAACTGATATGGAGAGGATCTCTTCCAGGCTGACCAAAAAGGATTATTCACCTATCAAAGAAAGGCTGGCCGGTTATGATCAACAGCGGCAGGGGATTTTATTGCAGATGGCCGTCTTAAAGTATCCCCTCCCCTTAGATAAATTAGCCAGGCTCTTAAACTATAACGAAGATAAGTGCCTTCGATTTCTTCAAGGATTTGAAGACGACCTTCTTCTGAACCGGATCTATCTGGAAAGAGAAGATCTCTTCTGCTTCTCCAGCCGGGGAAAGCAGAAAGCTGTCTTAGGTTTCGGAGAAGAAGGGCCGGGTTTGATATCTTTTCACCGCCAGGCAGCCGATTATTTTACCCAGGCTATTTCCTTGCCTACCCTGGAAGAGCCTTCCTCTTTTTGGACTAATTTAGCCGCTGTTCTTCATCATTGCCAGGCAGCCGGAGAAAAAGAGGCGGCTGAATTTTATGGCCTGGCCTTAAACAAGGCCCATCCCTGGAAGGACTTATCTAGACATCCCTACTTCGCTTCTCTGGAAAGTCCTCTTAAGATTATAATCCATTATCATTTAATTAAATCAGGAGAAGAAGACATCTCTGTTCTCCCTAAGATCATTAGAGATAAAGAAGCTTCAGAGGGGTTAAAGGTGGAATATGCCAAGGTTCTTTTCTGCCTGGCCGGCCAGGCCGGTAGAGAAAGAAAAATCGACCGGTTGAGGGAGATAGTGAATTTAATTAATGACCTTTTCACTGAAAATCCTCAGAGCCGTCAAATAAGCATCATTTATGCCCATACTTTAACTAATGCCTGTTTTGATCTGGGTAAAGAAAAAGAATTTAAAGACCTCCACACGGTGATTAACCGGCTGGCTCACTTAGCCGAGACCAATCAAGATAGTGAGGTAATCCAGATCCTCTATGCCAAATCACTGGCCCATACCTCTCAGCAGCTAGGCGGAGTAAAAAGGATGATTCATTCTGTGAAAGATTTAGCCGAAGATAACCCGATAGCGGCTTATTATTACCTCAATTCACTTATCAATCTGAGTTTTGATTTAGGACGGAGAAATAAGGTAGAAGATATTCAGGAGATAATTCAGGAGATAGAAACACTTATAAATAAGAACCCCTCCTTTCTTGAGGCCAAGATAGCGATGGCGAAGGTGATCGCCAATGCCTCATTAAGCTTAGGACGGACAGGAAGATTTAAGGAATTAGAATATAACCTGACGCTTCTGGCTTCTATATACGGCACAAATAAAGAGCGAAGGGAAATAGCGGCCATTTACGGCCAGACCTTGACCAATGCCGCTTCAGACTTGGGAGAAGCCGGAGAGTTTAATGCCTTACAGGGGGTCTTTGACAAGATTGAGGCTCTATTTCAGGAGAACCCCCGGATTAATCTTATTTACGGTCAAGCCCTGGCCAATGCTTGCCTGGACTGCGGGAGGCAAGACCAAAGGAAAGCCATGGAGCGATACCTAAGTTCTTTAGAAACATTGACCCAAATATTCGACCCTTCCTATGATAAACTCAAGACCATTTACGCCAAAGCCCTCGGCTGGACCGTAATGATCTCAAACAAGCCAGAAAATTTATACCAGATGGAAGACAGGCTTAAATGCCTTAATAAGTTAGCCCGGAAAGACAAATCTTCTCCGGAGATACTAACCATCTGCCGACGAATTATGTTTAATCTGATCAACTACTTCGGAGGTTTGAAGCAATGGGAATATCTCAAGATGGAATTAACTGAATTGGAACACCTTCAGGAACCTTACCAAGAGGGGGAGGAAATTTACTTAGAGGCCCTTCTCAATACTGTCTTCTTTTTTGGTGAAGCCCAAAGACTCGATGATATGGAAGAATACCTCCATGTTCTTCAAATCCTGGCCAAAAGAGAAGAGAGGGCGGAAGATATCTACCTGAAGGCCTTGGTTAACGCCTGTCTTTATTGGGGAAAAAACGGCCGGTTTAGCGAAATGGACGCCGGTCTGGCTCGTTTAGCGGAAATGGCTGAAAAGGGGAGAAGAGAAGCCGTCAGGGCATATAGCTCCGGCCTTCTTAATACCTCCGAAACATTAGGGAAATCGGGAAGATTCAAGGAGCTGAAAAAAATAAGGGAAAAAATAGACATCCTTATAAATAAATACCCTGAGGAAGATTGGTTGAAAACAATTGGCGCTAAGATCCTGGTTAATGCCTATAATGACTTACAGCACGAACAAAAGGTGATAGAATTAAATGCAGTAATCAATGAAATGGAAGAAATGTCACGTCAGTATGAAGAAGCAAGAATTTTCCTGAGAGAGCTTAATTTTCCTTTATGATGACCTAATCTTCAAGATAGCCAACCCTAAGATTTAGGTAATCGGTGATAACCGACTACTCCTTTCTTTTCACGTAACTACTCAAAACTAAGTTAAGCAGTTAGTTGGGAGACAAAGCAAAATTCCCTCTCCCTTGAGGGGAGAGGGATAGGGTGAGGGTGAAATGGGCGGGCAATATTATTACTCTTGCTAAAAACCTTAGAAAAAGAGCTACCACCCTCCCCTAACCCCTCCCATCAAGGGAGGGGAAGCTCTTATGCCGACGCTGTCGGTACAAAAGGAGATGAAACTTAACCCATAGTACTATAATCTGTGATGAGCTTACTTTTTTGACTTAATTTTGAGTAGATACCTTTTCACCAAATAACCTGATCACCGGTAACCGATTACCGCTTTCTGCTCACCAATTATCTGATCACCGATTACCTGATGACCAGAGGTCTGACGAGTTACGATGGCCTAATGTCCTGGTGGCTGAGCAGATACTTGCAAAATTACTTTACATCAGAAGGGTGGCCTTGAGGGAAGATAATTTATTATTTCTTGAGTCTTAGCGCTTGTTATCTCAAACAGTTACTATTAATAATCCGCTTAAGGAAAAAGTTGGCACGATATTTGCTGTTAAATAAAGGCAGTAAGCATTTAACCACTAAGGGCCTATCCCAAAACTGGTAAAAGTAGCCCTGTCGTCCCGGCTGTGAATATGACCACCGGCGAGACGCCTGGGCTACCTTGGACTTCTGTGGTCTACCATTACTGGGGCCTGGTAAGAGGGGGAAAATGATTTATTCACCACAGATACTTATAATCATTAGCTTAAGCTTAGCTTGTGGCATCCTGATCGGTATACTGCTTGGCCGTTACCTGTTTTTAAAATCTCACTTCCATAAAAAGGAAAATCAACCCATCCTGAAATTGAATGAAGAGAAAGAAAGATGGAAGATCCCCCAGAGTGAACTGGAGGATTTGACCTTAGCCTTTAATAAGATGTTGGATTCCTTGAGGAGAAGCGAGGTTTATGTGGAAGGTATTATCCAGGACATGGCCGATACCGTTATTATTACAGATAGAGAGGGCAAAATAACCAGAGTTAATCAAGCGGTCGAATCTCTCCTGGGTTATACTGAGGCTGAGCTTAAAGATAAACCGGTTAGCAGTCTCTTTGTAAATGGGAATACCCTGAGTATTAAGAAGGGCATGATTAAAACTGACTTGAACTTATCTTATCTGACTAAAACCGGCCAGGTCATTCCGGCCAGTTTAAAATGTTCGGAACTTAAACTGGCCGGGGAAGAATCTATTGGAGCCGTCATTATTGGTCGAGACCTGAGAGAGATGGGAAAACTAATCGATGATCTGGCTAAGGCTAATGAGGAGTTGAAGAAATCAAATGAATTGAAATCAGAGTTTGTCTCCACTGTTTCCCATGAACTTAGAACTCCTCTCACTTCTATCCAGGGATTCACTGATCTCCTCTTAAACGGGGTAGTGGGAGAACTGAATGAAAAACAAAACCGATACCTGACTAAGATAAGCACAAATAGCGGACGCCTCGCCAGGCTTATTGACAACCTCCTTTCTGTATCCAAAATAGAATCCGGCCAGTTTAAAATGCTAATGAAGATTTTCTTAGTGGAACCCTTAATTGAGGAAGTAATCGCCTTCTTGGCCCCTCAGTGGAAAAAAAAGCAAATCAGTGTTATCCCCTCTTATCCTGAAAAGTTGCCTACCATTTACAGCTCTTATGAATGCCTGGAGCAAATTATGATTAATCTATTGAGTAATGCCATTAAATTTACTCCACAAGGTGGGAGGATTACCATTAGCGGGGTTGAGGAAACAACTCATCTGATAATAAAAGTCACCGATACCGGCGTGGGGATCCCCCCTAAAGATATAGAAAAAGTGTTTGAAAAATTCTATCGGGCTTCTTCTTCTGCAGAAGGAACAGGTTTAGGTCTGGCTATCACTAAGGGACTGGTAGAAAGATTAGGCGGCGAAATCTGGATAGAAAGCAAGGTAGGCAAGGGAACAACCGTGGGGTTTACCCTGCCGAAGAGACAGTGAATTGCGAATTGCGGATTGCGGATTGCGAATTGCGGATTTATCCCCCTCCGAAATCCGAAATGGAAAAATCCGAGGTGTTCATTGTAGGGGCAGGCCCCTGTGCCTGTCCTTCTTGGGTTGGGCAACCACAGGGGGTTGCCCCTACTCTCACCTTTGTCTTCTGTCATCTGCTATCTGGTATTTATCCGTGCTAATCCGTGTTAATCAGTGGCTGAATAGTTACAAATCCGAAATGAAAGTAACCGTTCAGCCACAAAGCCACTAAGCCACGAAGAGAATGATAGAATAGCCCACGGATGACACAGATTTTGGCGGATTCTCACGGATTTTTTCTAATAAATTTTTATCCGTGTCAATCCGTCTCATCCGTGT
>JBFMHI010000145.1 GCA_040753085.1 bacterium
GTGCAGCAAACATAAACAGCCTTTTCCCGCTCTGAAAGCCAGTTTGGGACTTTTTTGTGTTCCGGTTGGAGAACAAAAAGTGTAAACCGATCTCTCCCTTCTTAAGTAGCGATTTGAAACGATGCCCAATCTTCTTTTCTCCTCTGGTCGCCGTGACCACTACCTCTTCTATCACTACACCCTTTTCCTCATCTGCATCGGCGCCTATACTGGGTGAGGCAAATGTGACCAGAGCGATAAATACGGTTAATAATAACATCATTTTTTACCTCCTCTGTAACTCCTCCGTTAAGGCTGAAGGCTGAAATTTATGCCCATCCTTCAGCCTTACCTGTTCATCGTTTCGGCCATTTTTGGCCGACATCTGGTAGTCTATTACTCCTTTATCCTTTCAATATCCGAGTTTTTACCCAGAACTACCAGGACATCACTATCCTTAATAATAAAGTTTGCTGGGGGTATAAGTGTAAATCTTTCAGGCACTAACTCCTTTACCCCAATAATCTGAATGCGAAAACGGTTGGACAAATCCAACTCAACCAAAGACTTGCCTATAAAATCCTTTGAGGGCGCCAGTTCTGCAATCTCGTAATCTTCAGTCATTGATAGATAATCAAGGATATTAGGCGTGGTTAAGCTTTTGGCTATCTTTATCCCCATATCTTTTTCCGGGAAAATCACATCCGTCGCCCCTACTTTTTCCAAGATCCTGCCATGGTCTTCATCTATGGCCTTGACTACGATCTTTTTTATGCCTATTTCTTTTAAGTGCAAGGTTATCAGGGTGCAAGCGCTTACATTATCACCGGTGCTGACCACAGCCGCATCTATGTGTTCCAAACCGAGCTTGATAAGCGTTTCCTTTTTAGTCGCATCTGAAATAATGGCCTGGCTAAGAATAGCCTGGCTTCTTTGAACCGCATCTTTATTGACATCAATCCCCATTACTTCATGCCCTAAATTAAAGAGGGTTTTGGCCACCCAAAAACCAAAATTTCCCAGACCGATTACCGCCACGCTTTTCATAATACCTCCTCCCTCAACTATTCAGATTGTTTAGGCTGAAGGCGATTAGTTCTAATGCCTACCGCCTATCCACCTGAGTAGTTGTCTCCTCCCTTTTATCCGATTATAACATTTTCTTCCGCATACTGAAAGTCTCCGGCAGTAGAAATATGTGTGAGCAAGTAAGCCATAGTAAGTATGCCTACTCTGCCTATAAACATCATTAAGATTATTAACAGCTTGCCTGCTGTTCCCATTTGCTGAGATGTGCCCAGAGAGAGACCGACCGTGCCAAAGGCGGATACGGTTTCAAATAAGTATTCAAGAAACAGTCCTCGACTCTCTTTATAGGGGATATCTCCTAACTCTATTATTAGTAACAGGCTGAATACCAATATTATGGCGCCGATAGATATTAAAAAAATGGCAATAGTCCGGGATACGGCTTCTTGAGATAAACTCCTCTTAAAGACATGAAATCTTTCTTGACCCAACAGTTTGTTCCAGAGCACTATCATCAAGGCGGCCATACTGGTTGTTTTTATCCCCCCCCCGCAAGAGCCCGGGGAGGCCCCGATAAACATCAGAATTATAATAACCAGTAACGTGGCATTACTGAGTATATTGAAATTTACGGTGGCGAATCCTGCTGTTCTGGCGGTGACAGACTGGAAATAGGCGACCATGATTTGATGGCCCGGGGTCATCCCGGCCAGAGAATTATTTCTTTCAACCGCCCAGAATAGCCCCATCCCCATAAGAATTAAGACAAGGGAGGTCAGTAGCACTAATTTTGTATGCAGGGAAATACGGGCTCTGTCTTGGGCAAAGAACAATGTCCATAATTCATAGATTACAGGAAACCCCAGTCCGCCTAAAATTATCAGAAAAGTTATCGTAAGATTTAAAATGATATTATCATGAAAGGAGATAAAACTGTCATTAAATAAAGCAAAACCTGCATTGCAGAACGCCGCTATAGAATGGAAAAAAGAGTAGTAAAAATTCTTAAGCAAAGAGAAATCCCGATACCAACTGGCCATTAAAAAAATTGTCCCAATCAGCTCTGAGACGGCCACAAATTTAAATATCAAGCCAACCAATGACCTTACATCCTGGAATCCCCCGGTTGAATACGATTCCTGAATTATTGAACGCCGTCTATAGCCCATCCGCCAGCCAGCAGAAACAGTCAAAAATACGCCAAATGTTATGATCCCTATCCCGCCGGTTTGGATCAAGGCCAGGATAACTAATTGGCCAAAAATTGAGAAACAACTACCTGTGTCAACCACACTAAGGCCCGTCACACAAACAGCAGAAGTGGCCGTAAAAAGAGCATCTATGAGATGAATGTTTCCGTGGTGGGCAGCCAGGGGGAGCTTTAACAATATCGTGCCGATTGATATGACCAGGATATAGCTGAATACGAAAATAGCACCCGGCGTTAACTTCAGAAAAGATTTCTTGACCGAAAGGATGATTTTCTTTATCATTTTTTACCACCGTCCCTTGCCTCAGTTTCGAGTTTGGGGTTTAGAAAAGCGGTAAGTGTTCAGCCACAAAGACACTAAGACACAAAGATTAAAGGATTATTTCTTAATAGCTCAACAGAGCAGTAGCGCAGTAGTTAAAGACTTTTCTGAAAGTTTCAGAACTTCTGCTCTATTGCTCTAATGTTCTCTACGACATATATTTTTTAGTAAGTAGTACATTAAATTTGATTAAAAAACCAGACCCCTTTTTACCACGAAGACACAAAGAGACTAAATTCATAAATAATTTCCCCTTTGTGTCTTCGTGCCTTGGTGGCTGAACGGTTACGAAAAGCGCTAAATCCTGATCTTTCTATGACCAATCACAGACGGCTTCTAGTGGTCTGTAACGATTGAAATGGTGGGTAATAAGCCTCTTTACCCCTCACCTTAATCCTCTCCCCTTAGGGGAGAGGCGCCCTTCAATGTAACGCTTAAGTCTACTGATCTTCCAGTCCATGTTTTTTCAATTTTCTCCAAAGGGATACCCTGTCTATATCAAGTATCTGGGCGGCCAGGGTCTTATTGCCACCGGCCTCTTTTAACACCCATTGGATATAGGATATCTCCTGTTCCTCCAGAGAGGGAAGCCGTCCTTCTTTTTTCCTGAAGGTTCGAATATTCAATTCCTTGAGGTCTTCGGACAGATGGGTGACCTCAATTATGCCCCCATTAGCCATGGCCACACCCCTCTCAATAATATTTTCCAATTCCCTTACATTACCGGGGAAATCATAGTTCATTAGGACGGCCATTACCTCTGGACTAATTTCCGTTATATTTTTTTTCATTATGGCTGAATATCTCTTGAGGAAATAATAACTTAATAGCGGTATGTCATCCCGCCGCTCTGAAAGCGGAGGGATATAAAATGAAACCACATTTAATCTAAAAAACAAATCCTCCCTGAATTGACCGGTTTTAATGGCATCTTTAATATCCCGGTTCGTGGCGGCAATAAACCGCACATCTACTTTAACCGGCGCGGTAGCGCCTAATCTTAAAACCTCTTTTTCCTGAATAACCCTGAGGAGCTTCACCTGCATAGCCGGGGTCATCTCTGTTATCTCATCCAGAAAAAGTGTTCCCTGAGAAGCCATCTCAATCAGACCCTTCTTCATCCCGGTGGCGCCTGTAAAGGCGTCCTTTTCATGTCCAAAGATCTCATTGGATAAAAGCTCCTCGGTGAAGGCGCCGCAGTTGATGGCCAAAAAGGGACCGCCGGACCGCCGGCTGTGGGCATGGATGTATTTAGCAAAAAGCTCCTTGCCGGTGCCGCTTTCGCCACTGAGAACCACACTGGAATCAGTTGGGGCGATCTGTTCGGCTGTGTCCAGAAGTTTCTTCATCTTAAAGTCCTGCGTAATTATGCGAACCTTTCCCTCAAGACTCTCAATATGCTCCCTTAACTGCCTGTTCTCCTTTTTTAAATTAATCTTCTCCACGGCCTCCCTGACAATTCCTCTTACCTCATCTAAGTTAAACGGCTTGGCAATATAATAATATGCCCCTCTCTTCATAGCCTGCACACCCGAATCAACCGTGGCATAAGCGGTGATCATAATCACCTCCGTGTCGGGATAAAGCTCCCGGCACCGCT
Organism: bacterium; assembly: GCA_040753085.1. NCBI lineage: Bacteria > bacterium. Next base: position 4,141 of record JBFMHI010000145.1, read on the forward strand.
TGAGTATCTGCATGCCGTCCACCTTTTTCATACGCAGATCGGTAAGCACTACCTCGAATTCCTGCTCCTCAAGGAGTCTTAAGGCCTGAGGGCCACTCTGGGTAGTAATAGTCTCATACCCTTCCTTCTTCATAACATGCTCTAAATTTTCCAGGGCGATCCTTTCGTCATCCACGATCAGTAATCTTGCCTTGTTATTCATCCGTCAAAACTCCTTTTCCGGGACCCTCTTCCTGCGGCAATTGAATTAAAAAGGCAGCGCCCTGTCCGGGTCGGCTCGTTACTTTTATAGACCCGCCATGTTCCTCAATAATCCCATGTGTTATAAATAACCCAAGACCAAAGCCTTTCCCGACATCTTTTGTGGTGAAAAATGGATCGAATATCCTAGGGAGAATATCGGGGTTGATCCCCGGGCCGGTATCTCGGATTTTTATCTCCACGGCGTCACCCTTTACCGCCCTTTCGGAAGGGATATCCATTGCCTCTTCTCCTGTGATACGGCTGGCGCTAATGGAAACCATCCCTTCAAGGGGGACAGCCTCTATGGCATTTTTGATCAGGTTTAAAAAGGCCTGCTGCATCCGTGGCTTATCCGCATAAATCTCGATTTCATCCGGGACATCAACCGTTATTTCTACCCCTGCCGGGACTTCGCCCCTGACAAAAAGGATAGTCTCATCAATCAAATCTTTTAAAAAAAGCCGCTCTTTTTTTAGCTCCTTTGCCCTTGAGAACTCCAGGATGGAACGAACAATATCTCGGGCCCGGTCGGTTTGTTCTCCAATCTGAGACAGCAGTTTTTTCTTATACCCTATATTGGCCTCCTCCATCTCCTCCTGAAGTATCTGGCAGGAGGTGGATATATTTGACAGGGGATTGTTTAATTCATGGGCCATGCCTGACACCAGTGTGCCCAGCGAAACAAGTTTTTCTGATTGCACAAGACGTCTCTGCCTCCACTCCAACTCTCTCAACATCCTGTTAATGGCATCTCTGAGCGAGGTGATCTCCCTGTCTGAAGAATTAATTGAAACCCGATCAAACCCTCCCCCGGCGATCCTTTCCATACTGTTTTCCAGGAGTTTCAACGGCTTTGTAACCATACGCAATAATATATAACCAAAAATAACACTAAAGAGGATAAAAGCGCTGATAGAAGCAATCAGGGTGCGCTGTGAGGATAAAAGCAGTTTCCGGATATGCCTCCGTTCCACTTTAGATATCTCCTCGGTAATGGTGACAATCTCCTTGCCCTTGGCCCTTATCTTCGCCTCTAATATGATAACATTATGGGAATCAGCTTCCTCAGGCCCCAAAAAATCTTTCGCCATAAGCCCCTTATACTCATTAAGGGCCTTTTCTATCTCAGGGACGGAAACTATGGCCTCAAATCCTTTAAACACCTCTCTATTCTCGGCGACAAGCCCTTTGGCTCTATTAACGAATCGCAGATTTTCACGATAATCAGCCTCTTTTTTTCCATAGAGAAAGTAATTCTTCTCAAACCGCCTCATCTCGAGGGTGGCATCAAAAAACCCGGAGATTACATGGCTGGATACAACCCTTTCTTCCAGCCGGCTAAGGTTGATATATGAAAAAACAGCGCCAACGATTATTACAGTGATCGCGACCAGATATGCCAGGATAATTTTCTGACGAATACTGGATGGAAATTTGATCGTAATGGTTCACCTCTTCAGTAGCCATTCTTCCTTTCCCCTTTTTCCTTAAATAGTTGTCACCAGCCATTGGGCATTGGTCATCGTTTGGGCCAGTCGGGATTGAGTCCACCGTCTACACATCATCCACATAGTCCATAAAAGGCAGCTCGCCGACTATGGATGGTAAACCGTGGACCGTCTTAGAGTGGCCGAAACGAAGCAAGGTCAACTATTACATAATGTAACACTTGCCGAATTATATGCAACAGCCCTTAAAGGCCTTTCCTTATCTATGGATTTATCCAAAGGCAACCGGTTCTGTTGCATATTGCAATACAGGGATTACCCAGCAGAGAACAAAAAAATCAAGAGTTGTAAGCCCTTACAGATTCTTCCTGCTTTTGGCATAAAAATTGCTTCTTATACAAGGCAGAAGGGTTTTTACTATGGGTTAACATCTCATTCACCTCTCTTTGAAGGGTTAGTATACCATTCTTTAAAAGATCTGTCAAGAGGGAAGCTTCGAGGAGAAAATTGGATGATAAATTGATAAAAAAATTTGAAGAGGCAATGGCTACGGCGGCCTTTGGGGAAGCAGGCGATCTTGAGACAGCCAAGAAAAACCATGAGGGAAAAACGCAAGATATTGCTGGCCATAACAGGAAAGGAATCAAACACAAATGCCTTCAGGCATGCCCTTAATATCTGTAAACGTATAAGTGGAGAGCTGGAAATACTATCCGTCTCAAACCAGAGAGAGGATTTGCTGAACCAATTCCAGACCGAACTTAAGAAGGAAGGAATAGGGTGCCGCTTGATTCAGGGGAGCGGCTGTATAAAAGAAGAGATCCTTAATCATACGAACAGAGAAAGAGATATACTCTTTGTGGTGGTAGAATCTTCAGATGGACTTAATATCAACTGCAAGGAGGCGGATAAGATTATCGCGGAATCATGGAAAGACCTGAAGTGTCCATTAGTAGTGGTATCTGATTCGGCAGCCGTCTCGCTGACATGACGGCCTGGTTCATCGTCCTTTTTTCTGACCGGTAGGAGGAGCGAGATTTCAGTGACATATCTTCATATCTATCTTCCCATAGCTGGTGACAGCATCCACATCCTGCTGCTTTTTGGCCTGGGGCTAGTGCCTTGTCACGTTAGTATTTATGGGTAGAGTCTCTTTAGTAGGGGCGAATAATTATTCGTCCCTACCTCCCCCTTTTGCAAGGACGATTCGCGAATCGCCCTTACTGTAGGGGCACCTTGCAACGTGCCCCGACAGCCATGTCAAGATAGAAATTATATGTTATT